>NZ_BAAGVN010000025.1:0-2729 GCF_054780855.1 Pseudaeromonas pectinilytica | reverse complement strand
ATTACAGGAGAATTTCATGACCCACCGCAAACACAGCCACGCATTTGGAACTATCACCCTGACCGTTACGGCCTGCCTGCTTCGATAGGGTTTTCAGTTGCCAGCTTGGGCTGGTGACGCTACCCAGGTTGAGCCACTGGCGCTACGCAAGATCATGCAGGAACTCGGGCGCAACATGCAGGCTATTACCGGTGCGATTTCGCAGGAGGAATGGGTTCAGGTCGTTCAGCTCGCCCCAAAAGTTGCTGCACACCCCGAGCCACCGCTTACTGAAAAAATGCGCATCCTTGCTTACCTCGGCGCTGATGCGACCAAGTTCAGAAACTTTGACGCGCAGACTCACGAGACGGCGCTGGCCATGAAGCTGGCTACTGCGAGCAGCGACGGCAAGGCGGTGATCCAATCATTCGCCCACGTGCAGGAAAGCTGCTTGGGCTGCCACCAAGCTTTCCGTAAACCTTTCGTGGAGCATTTTTATGGAGCACGCTAAAACATGCCAGCGCCCCATCAGCCTCGAAAGACGGCTTGCGGCAACTTACCTGGTAGCTGGTCTGATCACCGCCGGTCTGGCCGGCTGCGCCGCTGGCCCTGATTTTAAGCGTCCCACCGCACCCGATGTGGCTCGCTACACTGCAATACCAGTGGCTGATAGAACCGCGTCCGCTCCCACGCAGTTCGGCGAAACACAACGTCTAGGGAAGGTGCGAATAAGCAGGTCATTTCTTCCCAAGCTGACTCGCTGATTAAAATTTCGCGGATCTGGGCCGATTTTTTTCCCGCAAACACATCGAATCAGCCTATTTAGGCTATTTTTTCGACATTTCTGGCGTTATTTCCGGTTTTTACTCAGATCTCTCCCACTGACGTATCATTTGGTCCGCCCGAAACAGGTTGGCCAGCGTGAATAACATCGCCAGTTGGTTATCGTTTTTCAGCAACCCCTTGTATCTGGCTTTCACGAAGCCGAACTGTCGCTTGATGATGCGAAATGGGTGCTCCACCTTGGCCCGGATGCTGGCTTTCATGTATTCGATGTTGATGGCCGTTTTGTTCTTGCGTGGATGCTGTTTCAAGGTTCTTACCTTGCCGGGGCGCTCGGCGATCAGCCAGTCCACATCCACCTCGGCCAGCTCCTCGCGCTGTGGCGCCCCTTGGTAGCCGGCATCGGCTGAGACAAATTGCTCCTCTCCATGCAGCAGATTACCCAGCTGATTGAGGTCATGCTCGTTGGCGGCGGTGGTCACCAAGCTGTGGGTCAGGCCACTCTTGGCATCGACACCAATGTGGGCCTTCATGCCAAAGTGCCACTGATTGCCTTTCTTGGTCTGATGCATCTGCGGATCGCGTTGCTGCTCTTTGTTCTTGGTCGAGCTGGNTCGGCCAGCCAGCGATTGATGGTCTTGAACAATTGGCGGGCCAGTTGATGCTGCTCCAGCAGGTGGCGGAAATTCATGATGGTGGTGCGGTCCGGCAAGGCGCTATCCAGGGATAACCGGGCAAACAGACGCATGGAGGCGATTTCGTACAGAGCATCTTCCATCGCGCCATCGCTCAGGTTGTACCAATGCTGCATGCAGTGAATGCGTAGCATGGTTTCCAGCGGATAAGGTCGCCGGCCACTACCAGCCTTGGGGTAAAACGGCTCGATGACTTCCACCATGTTTTGCCATGGCAGAATCTGCTCCATGCGGGACAAGAAAATCTCTTTTCTGGTCTGACGGCGCTTACTGCTGAATTCACTGTCGGCGAAGGTAAGTTGATGACTCATGATGTCCCTCTGGGATGCGCTCCGGATGAACATGATGATCTGATATCAGGAACTTGTTCGCACCTTCCCTAATTGATTACTGAGCCACTATCTATAGATGGTGGCTCAGTAATATTGAACGCAAAGTAAAATCTACAGCTTTAACATCAACAATCAACTCAGTATCTCTTCGATGGTGATGTAATCACCTACACGGCCTGTCATTTGCTCAGCATCCGTATTTACCGGCAGAGTCTTTTTCCCTGGCCGCCAACCAGCAGGGCAAACTTCCCCTGTCTTGGTTGCATATTGCCATGCCTCAACCTGTCGTAAAAATTCATTCACATTTCGACCGACTGAGTCTGCTTGTACTTCTTGGGCCACACAGATCCCATCTGGATTAAACAGGAATCGACCTCGCAGAGCTACGCCTTCTTCCTCCACTAACACACCGAACATTTCGCTCACTGCCTTGGTGGTATCGGCTCCAATGGTTAATTGCAACCCAACCAGCAGCGGTTCTGTTTCGACAAATCGTTTATGCGAAAATTTCGAGTCGACAGAGATTGCCAAAATTTCAACTCCAAGCTTTTGAAATTCATCGTACTTAGCATTCATAGCCGCAATTTCTGTCGGGCAAACAAATGTAAAATCTGCTGGGTAAAAACAGATCACAGCCCATTTACCTTTATAGTCATCACTTGAAACTGAAATAAAATGCCCTGATTTTGCATCATATGCATCTAGGGTAAATGAAGGCATTTCTTGCCGAACCATGCTTGAACTCATAGACTTCTTCTCCGATTGCTCATATTGCTGAGAGATAGTTGATTCTTTCTTTACTGGTTTTCTGGCTTTTATTCCGGTATCACAGCTCATTCTGCTTTCCTCGTAAATGTCAGGGCGAGAGCGTGAATGAATTGTTAAATTGAGGCCAGTTGAGCAAGCCCTGCATCCAGTACCTTTTCCAGATATGGGCTGC
>NZ_BAAGVN010000024.1:0-12799 GCF_054780855.1 Pseudaeromonas pectinilytica | reverse complement strand
GAAAATCCAACGAAGAGGTAATGGATTTCAAGTGTGACGAGCTGATTTCTGAAAAAACAGATGCCGATTCAAGGGCGCTTACAAACAATGAAACTGTAGTCGTAGTATGCCTTCCATCCTCTTGGTGAAGGCTTTGCACTTACTTGTGGCATCCGAGGAGCTAGATCATTGGCCTTCTTTGACATCGATATACCAACGGCAATCAAACTGTGCACGATGGCCGACCTCTCGATAGTTGCACTGTTGTGGCTATATCGCTATGAGGGAGGCTCGAAACGCGCGCTCTCTTTCTTTGTCTCCGGCCAGTTCCTAAGGGCGCTCGGGATGTCGCTGATCAGCTTTCGGGGTATTATTCCACTGCTGCTCTCAGCCCATGCCGGTAATATCCTGTTCTATATCGGAGCCGCGCTCGAAATGTTCGCCTTCACACTGATCAGCCCCTCGCGCTTTCACCTCAAAGAGCCACTCATCGCGGTCGTCGTGACAGGAGCACTGCTGTTTGCGAGCATCGATTTCCTGTATCCGGATCAAGCAGTCGCCAAAACACGGTATGTTCTCGTCTCCAGTCTCGTGATTAGTAGCCTGTATGCTTTGGGAGGTTTGAGCTTGCTCGGCGTCACATGTTCGTCGCGGCTACGGAAAGGGCTAGGTGCGATCTTTATCGTCCTGGCGCTGTGTCTCCTTGGCCGTATCCATCCATCATTTGCCCATGGGATGAACATTTTCACACCGGAATTGATCCAATCACTGACCTTTGTTGCCATCCTCATCGCGACTGTCGTTTGCGGTATAGGTTTCATGCTCTTGATGCACGAGGCGGCGGACCAGGCCCTCCGGCTAGCGGCCACGACGGACGCGCTCACCGGGCTCGCAAACCGGCGACGGTTCAACGAGGTTTTGAACACCGAGTTTTTCCGGCTCAAGCGATCCGAGGCGCCGCTCTCGCTGATCATCCTGGACGTGGACTACTTCAAGCGTTTCAACGACCGCTACGGCCATGTCCAAGGGGACGAGTGTCTGAGGGCTATCGGCCAGGCGATCAAGGCTTCCGTCCACCGGCTCCCTGATCTCGCGGCCCGGTTCGGTGGCGAGGAATTCGTGGTCATCGCGCCCGAAACGAACGCCAATGGAGCACTGGCTCTGGCAGAACACATTCGCCATGCTGTCACCAGATTGGAGATTCCCCATGAAGACAATACGGCCGCCCCTCATGTGACGGCTAGTTTGGGCGTCGCAACCCGCTATGCGAGCGAACTCGAAACCCCCGAGAACCTTATCGAGCTCGCAGATCAGGCGCTATATCAGGCTAAACATTCTGGGCGAAACCAGACGCAGATCCGGTTCCGGCAGGGGGATGAAGTCGGCAAGAGGCCAGAGCTCGTGCGTTTGGTCTGGAATGATATGGCTGAGAGTGGTCATCCCCGACTCGACGAAGAGCATCAAGCTCTTTTCGATCAAGCCAACCATCTGCTTTTAGCCATCATGGACGGGCGGACCAAGGCGGAGTGCAGGACTCTTCTGGATTTAGCCCTGGAGACCATTGCCGGTCATTTCAGGGATGAGATCGAGCTCATCGCCACCACGTCCTTTCCCGATATCGAACATCACCGCCGATGCCATCAAGCGCTTCTAGGAAAGGCCGTTAAATTGTCCGAACGCTTTGACCACGACGAGCTCTCGATCAGTGAGTTGTTTGGCTTCCTAGTCCACGACGTCATCGTCCAGCATATCATGGGCGAGGACCGAAAATTCTTCCCCTATCTTCCGAGGCTGGATCTTGAAGGGTGAGTTGCCACGATTGGCACCATCGTGCCAATCGCCAAGGAAGACGCTGAACGATTGAACGATTGAACGATGAACCGTTGGCGCTCTTGAATCAGGTGAGTTCCATGTTCGGACAATCCGGTGATGTCGAGTACCGCCTTGGCGAAGTAGAAAATTCCGCATCACCGGCTCAATGGCCTCTTCGCGTGCCCGTAGCCGATTCTGCCTCTAACACCCGACCGCACAAGGCCTCACCGCACGGGGGGGCCTGGTTGTTATGGAGGCCGAACGACCATTGCGTGATGCAATCAGGACAGTTTTGAAACCACCACTGGATGTGGCTGGCTATCAGACTCTGCATGTCCGATGTCGCATCACCAACGGAAAACCAGTACACATAACCCGATAAGGAACATGCACTTAAAGAGACGCTCTTTGCCGCTGCCGAAAGTCCGCTGGCGTACAGCCTGTTTCACGCTTGAAGAATTTACTGAAATTAGTCGCCTCTTCGAAGCCCAGCTTATCGGCAATGTTGGCGATGAGGCGGCTCTATTTACGCAATAGCCTGAGTCCATTCGCAACAACCAGCAGGCTGGTGCCCACATCGGCAAACACCGCCATCCACATAGTTCCGGATCCCATCAAGGTCAGGACGAGAAACACGGCCTTTATCCCTAGGGCCAGCGCGATGTTTTGCACCAGTAGCGCATGCGTTTCGCGCGACAACTGGATGAAACGCGGCAGCTTGCGTAGATCATCATCCATCAGCGCAACATCTGCCGTTTCGATGGCCGTGCCCGTACCCGCCGCGCCCATGGCGAAGCCGATGTCGGCGCGCGCGAGTGCCGGACCATCGTTGATGCCATCGCCAACCATGCCGACCACGCCGCTGCTTGCGAGCTTTTCCTCTATCACGCTGAGCTTGTCTTCCGGCAACAAGTCGCCGTGTGCTTCATCGATGCCGACCTGAGCCGCAATGGCGCGTGCCGTGTGGGTATTGTCCCCCGTCAACATGAGGGTCTTGATGCCCATGGCATGTAGATCTGCGAGGGCTTCGCGGCTGTGTTCTTTTACGGTGTCGGCCACCGCGAACAATCCGTACACGCCTTGCGTATCCGCTAGCAGGATGACGGTTTTACCTTGTTCTTCCAACGCCGAGAGTCGTGCTTCCAGTTCGTCCGAGCACAGTCCCTGTTCGTGGATTAGGCGATGATTTCCCAAGTAGTACAGACTCCCGGCTATCACACCCCGCGTACCGCGTCCGGGTAGGGCTTCAAAGTCTGCAACCTCCTGATGCGGGATGCCGTCACGCTTGGCGGCTTCACTCAGGGCGCGGGATACAGGATGGTCTGAGCGGCTGGCGAGGCTTGCTGCCAGACTGCGAACGTCATCAACACCTTTACGACCTAGCAATGTGAAGTCGGTTTGCACGGGCTTGCCGTGCGTGAGCGTACCGGTCTTGTCGAGCGCCAGCCATTCCAGTTTGCGGCCTTCTTCGAGATAAACACCGCCTTTGACGAGGATGCCGTGACGCGCGGCCGCAGCCAGACCACTGACGATGGTGACAGGCGTCGAAATCACCAAGGCACAGGGGCAGGCGATCACCAGCAGCACGAGCGCTTTGTAAATCCAGGCGAACCACTCTCCCCCCATGAACATGGGTGGCAGGATGGCGACCGCTACCGCAATGGCCAGGACGATAGGGGTATAGACACGCGCAAACTTGTCGACGAATCTTTGTGTCGGCGCCCGCACGCCTTGTGCGGCCTCGATGGCATGAATAATGCGCGCCAGCGTGCTGTCGCCTGCCGTGGCGGTAACCAGATACTCAAAGGATCCGGCCTCATTGATCGTACCCGCGAACACAGCGTCGCCCTCAGCCTTTTCCACGGGCAGGCTTTCGCCGGTAATGGGTGCCTGGTTGATGGTCGAACGCCCGCTCACTATCTGTCCGTCGAGCGCGATGCGTTCGCCTGGTTTGACGCGCACCCGCGCATTGAGCAAGACAGTCTTGGCTTCGGTCGTCACCCAAGTCCCATCATCTTGCTGCACTGTGGCTTGTTCGGGAGCCAATTGCATTAGCCCGGCAATGGCGTTGCGGGCGCGATCCAGGGATTTGGCCTCAATCAGTTCGGCGATGGTGAACAACACCATCACCATGGCCGCTTCGGGCCACTGCCCGAGCAAGAGCGCCCCTGTCACAGCGATGCTCATCAGCGCATTGATGTTGAGATTGCCGTTGCGAACCGCGATCCAACCCTTCTTGTAAGTGGTGATGCCGCAGGCCAGTACGGCAATCAATGCCAGCACTGCCGCAACCCACTCAGGGAGTCCGCTCCAATGGGCAACTTCGGAAGCCAGCGCGGCACATCCAGCCAACATCAGCGGCCACCATGGCTTAACGGGCCCTGATGCAGCTCCGTCTGTCACCGATACCTCATTGGCCAACTCAGGGGTAAAGCCCAGCGAACGGATGCCCGCCAGGATGGCATCCATGGCTTGGGGCTCGTGCGTTACAGTCAGTACCCGCTGCATCAAGTTAAATTCCATGTCGGAAACGCCGGCCATTGCGCCCAGTTTCTTGCGCAGTAAAGCCTCTTCGGTCGGGCAATCCATCTGCATGATCCGGATAGGGGTCAGCACCGCATCACCGCTGTGCGTTGACTTGCCCAGCTTCAACAAGGGGACATCTTCGCGTTGATGATCGCAACAGCATCCGGTACCTCTGCTCAACGCAGCGGGCGAAGCCGCACAGGACTTGTTGGCATGTGCATGATCGTGTTCGTGGGAATGCGCATGATCGTGTTCTTTGTGTTGGACGGGGACAGACATGGTGGGCTCCTGATCCTGATGTTGGATTGCTTCATTCCACACCCTGAAGCTACTATAGAGTCAATCACTTTATGGAGGTCACGATGAAAATCGGGGAGCTGGCCCAGGTTGGGCAATGCACAGTCGAAACGGTGCGTTACTACGAGAAGGAGGGGCTGTTGCCTGCACCCGCCCGCACGGCCGGCAATTTCCGGCAATACGGCCCGATACACGTCGAGCGCCTGCGCTTCATCCGCAATTGTCGTGCGCTGGATATGAGCCATGGCGAAATCCGTATTTTGTTGGATCTTGCCGACCAGCCCAGTCACGGTTGCGCGGCTATCAATGCGGTGTTTGATCAGCACATTGCCCACGTCGAGGAACGTATTCGTGAGCTCATGCAGCTCAAAGAACAATTGAGCGGTTTACGCAAACGGTGCATGAGCGAACAGGCTGTTAATGACTGCGGCATTCTGCAAGGGCTGGCCGCAATGGAAACCGAAGCGAAACAGGAACGCCATACACATCTGGGCTGACGAAACCACGGCGATAGAAATGCAGAAAAATATCTGTTTAGACCCTATCTATAGGCGTCCAGGGCTGTTTTGAGCATCACAAAAACTGCGCCGGTACTCGGAAGGGGATGTGCCCAGTTGCACAGAGAATTGCTGCCGCAGGGCCAGTGGCGTTCCGAACCCCACCTCAGAAGCAATCCATTCGATGGACATATCGGTCGTTTCCAGTAGCTGCTGGGCAAGCGTCACCCGCTCGGCATTGAGCCACTTGATAAAGGTGGTGCCCGTAGTTTCACTAAAACGCCGGGTAAAGGTCCGCCGACTCATCATGGCGACACGAGCCAGAGCATCCACCGATAACGGCTCGGATATATGCTCGCGGGCCCATGCCAGCACAGATTGCAGGCGGTTTTCACTGGCAATCTGGGGCACCGGACGCTCGATATATTGGGCCTGTCCACCTTGTCGATGGGGCGGTGTGACTAAATGCCTCGCCATCCGGTTCGCCACATCAGAGCCATGCCGCTGCCGTAACAGATGCAGACAACAGTCGATGGCTGCGACGTTACCCGCCGAGGTGACGATATGCTCATCCGCCACATACAACACATCGGGACGAAACAAGGTCCGGGGAAAGCGTTGCGCAAATTGTTCACGCGCCAGCCAGTGGGTTGTCGCTTCACGGCCATCCAGTAAACCAGCATCCCCCAGCACAAAAGCCCCCAGGCATAGACCAACGATCAAGACGCCTCGGGCATGGGCCCGGCGCAGGACATCCGTCAGTTCGCAGGGGGCCGGTGTCGCCAGATCGGACCAGGCAGGGACGATGATGATGTCCGCATGGTTCATCGCCGACAGATCGTGCGGTACATCAATCACAATCCCTTGATCACTGCACACCCGACCTGGAGTGAACCCACAGTAGCTCACGTCGTACTCAGGAAAATTAGGGGGCCGATTGACCACACCAAATACCAGGGATGGCACGCTCAGCTGAAATAGGCTGACTCCCTCGAAAGCCAGAACCGCCACACGAGTCGGCGATGCGCCCGTCATAAGACCCCCCTTTACGGTGTTGAACACGCCATAATGGCCTAAAACAATCATATATTGTCATTCAGGCCAATGTCGAATTCAAACCCATGCCGCCACACTAGCACTACAAATTCATACCCGTTGGAGCAAACCATGAAACCGATGAACACGATGCGAGCCATCACCCTCCTGCTGGGCCTGGCGGTAGGCAGCACCTTGGCACAGGGTGCAACCGAAACGACGGCACAGCCGGATCCGCAACCGGTGCAAATTCAGCAAATCCGCAACGCCACAGCAAAAATTAACTATGCGGGCAAAACATTCCTGCTGGATCCCTTGCTGGCCAAGAAAGGGGAATACCCCGGTTTTCCCGGCACGTTTCATAGCGAGCGGCGCAACCCTCTGGTGGATCTCCCGATGCCCGTCAACGAGGTGATGAAGGGGGTCGATGCCGTTATCGTCAGCCACACCCACCTGGATCACTGGGATGGCGGCCACCACAATTTCATCCCTAAAGATATCCCCCTGTTTGTCCAGCATGCGGCGGATGCAAAACTAATTCGCGATCAAGGATTTAAGGATGTCCGCATCCTGGAGGAAGATACCGTCTTTGAGGGCGTTCATCTGACCAAGACCGGAGGACAACACGGCTCGGACCAAATGTTCAGCAATCACCAAGTGGCGGCTCTGCTGGAACAGGCCATGGGGATCGTCTTCCAGGCTCCCGGGGCAAAAACCGTCTATGTGGTGGGCGACACCATCTGGCGCACCGAGGTCGATCAGACCTTAGCCAAGTTCAAGCCAGAGGTGATTGTGCTGAATGCAGGCGATGCTCGTCTGGTTGGTTTTACCGGCTCCATTATCATGGGCAAAGATGATGTGCTCCATGCGGTTCAAACGGCGCCGAACGCCACCATTGTTGCCTCGCATATGGACGCCATCACCCACATGACCTTGAGCCGACAAGAGCTGCGGGATTTCGTCAAGCAGCAGGGTATTCAGGAACGGGTTCGCATTCCGGCGGATGGCGAAACCATGAAGTTCTGATGGCGATCGCCCACCTTGAACCGGTGGGCGATCTTTCGTCATGGTTGAACCCATCAGGCATTTGGCAGGAACAGTCGTGATGAAGTCGTCTGTCGCTGTCGCACTGCATCTCGCCATGGAGTTCATCGCTGAACTCACATTACGTCGTCCCACGATTGTCATACACTCATAGCGATACAAACGACGCCGTAATACGCCCCACGGTTTCAGGGCCGGCAACGGCGCACGGTTCTGTGCTCACCGTCTGGCATGGGAGTGATGGTGATGATGTCGACATCATTTGCGGCCTGAAGCGCGTACTGACACGAACCGGTTAACACGCACCTGTGGACACTCGCTGACGAGGATAATGAGATGGTCATGATAAAAAGGAACTTGGGTACCGCCCTACTCTTGCTGGTTATGGCAGCAGATACGGCCCTGGCGGGAACGGCGCAAGAGATCCAATATGGCGTGGTACAAGAGGCACGGAGCTTCACCGACAGCGCCAGTGCTACGTCCGGCTCGACATCGGGCAATCGTCAGGGCTTACGAACCCTAGGAGCTGCGGCCATCGGTGGCGCGGTAGGGAATCAGTTTGGTGGTGGTACAGGACAGGATATCGCCACGGCGACCGGAGCCGTGGCGGGTGCCCGAGCCTCACGTCGTCGCCAAGCAGCCGAAACCAATACCACGGCGTCCAGTGCCGCTGGGCAGCAGATGGTTGAATTAACGATCAAAACCGATGCCGGTAAACTGATATCCGTGGTTCAGCCGAGCACACCCGAGCTGAGTTTTGCCAAAGGGGATAAGGTCCGGATCCTGACCTCGGGATCGGATACCCAGGTGGATAAGGCTAAATAAGTCGCTCACTCCCTTCGCTGTGCGTGAATCGGCCTCGTCGAAGAGTGAGTCCGATTCACGGCTCCAACGATCTGGAGCCGTCAAACGACTCTCTTTCCCGGACAAGTGATCTACATTTCGGAACAGCTAGTTAGTCGATCCTATATTCCAGATTCAAGCTTTAAATATTCTGTTTAAAGAATGGAGCTAATTTCTTCACGGCCTGATCAACATGCTCGGGTTGATCATACAGGGTCATATGCGTTGCGCCTTTCACCACAAACAGCTCCTTCTTACTGTTGGCTAATTCATAAGCCTGCTTGCTCTGCCACAAGGAGCCTGCGTCACTACCCGCAATCAACAGTAAAGGTTGCGTCAACAACTCACCCATCTGATCAAATGCCGAGAATGCCGTCATTTTATCGATACTGGTAAACAACATCTGATTTGTTGAGTTTGGATGCTGGCCTCGAGGGGTCCGATAATATTCATAGGCCTCGCGCAAATCACGGGGTGTATTGGCATCCGGTTGTGGGACGTAATTAACATATAATGGTTCAGCTCCGTTAGCCTCGGCGGTACGTTGCTTCGCTACCGAGTCCAGCAGCTTCAGCTGCTCGGATACCGGAACGTCGCCATTCCATCCTTTGCGAGTGGTTAATCCAATATCCACTGCGCTGACGGTGCCTACCGCTTTGATCCGGTGCTCGGTCATTGCAGCATTGATCGTGTAGCCCCCTCCGGCACAAATACCTAACGCGCCGATGCGATCCTGACTGACAAAAGCTAGCGAGCTCAGGTAGTCAACGCCGCTACGAATGTCTTCAACTCGCTCTGTTGGATTTTCAAGAAAGCGAGGTTCGCCACCACTGTCCCCCTGATGTGAAGCATCAAAAGCCAGAGTAACAAATCCCTCGCTCGCAAGTTTTTTGGCGTATAGACCAGCGGTTTGCTCTTTGACCCCGCCGCCCGGATGCGTCACGATAATGGCGGCATATTTCTTATTTTTATCAAAGCCATCAGGGAGATATAGATCCCCGTCCATGCGGATCGCCCCATTCTTGAAATACACATCTTGCACCTGTTGCCCGGCGTTTAAGCCAATCAACGGATCTTTGTCAGCAGTTCCGGCGGCAAAAGCTGCTTGAGAACTTAATAACAACGCGACAGTTAAAACGGCTCCAGCCTTCATAGATTTTCTCCAGTTGAACTTTGTTTTTCCCAAGCGTCCCAATGAGACATCTCTATCGATTATTTGCATGTACTTCATGGTGAAGATCACTCCTAAGATTCTGATTTTTAGCGATCGTTTGGTTGCAATGCTGACAGAGCAACCTCACCAAAAGCCTTGGCTAATTGCTGCTTCAGCCGGGTTAGGTCGCCATCAATATCGGGATTTTTCATCACATCAAAACAAGAGAAGGAGGGTAGGATTTCCACGCCGCAAAACTTGTAGCTCGCCGTGTAGTTGACCATCACATCATCCACTGATTTACCGGCCAGCAAGCGCTGCTGGGGATCATCAAACGCCTCCTTGGGAGCATTCCAGGTCAGCGACAGCATATGCTGTTTGCCCTGCATCTTGCCGCCAGTCCCGTACTGCTTGCCCGGATCGGACCGAGTCCGGCCATCGCCATCCAGGAAGCAGCCTTGCATCATCCCCGCCGTGAACACCTCATCCAGGTATTTCTTGTAAATCCAGGGGGCGCCAAACCAGTACACCGGCGATTGGGTCACGATGACGTCGGCCCACAGGTGTTTTTCCACCTCCTCCTGAAGGTCATAGCCCTGCTCGATCGACGTCTGCTGGACGGCATAGCCACGTTGCGCCATTTCCTGCTGGATCAGCTCGGCAACGGCGCTATTCAGCTTGCCGCTCGAGATCCCGTCATAAAACTGATGGGCATTGATGATCAGTACCTTCTTCATCTCGAACTCCTCATTGCTCGCCATGGCTCAGTCGTCCGCCTGGCTCGGACTTGATGACGGTCAGTGTGCGCCGAGAGAGCAGGAACTGGTTTGCCTGATCCGATGCAGTTATTGCCCGATCTGATGGATATCCGGCCAATGTGCAGAGCCGGATCCCGGAAACTGCTAGGCTTGCTGTTAGGACAAATCTTCACGAGCAGACGATGAAAAACCCTACCGCAATGCAGTCGACCACGAGCAGTGAGCTGGCGACCCTGATCAGCGATATTGCCCAAACTGACGGCGACTACCCGACATCGATCCCCGCACTGATGCTCTACCGGCGTAGTGCGGCAACCGATCCCATGCCATGCATCTATGGTCTCGGCTTGGGACTGGCCGTGCAGGGGGGCAAACGGGTGACCCTGAGTGATGCAATTTTCGACTACGGGCCAGGAACATCGTTGCTCACTGCGGTGGACTTGCCCGTTGTCTCCTATGTGACGAAAGCAACCATTGCCGAACCCTATCTCGGACTACGCCTGGAGCTGGATGCCAGAACCATTGCCCATGTCTGTGCCGAGATGGATCTATCGCCCCGCACCAAGGCCGTTCCGACGCGGGCCCTGGCAGTGGTCACACTCGATGAGGGTTTGCTCCAGGCGATCATCCGGCTGGTGAAGTTGTTACACGAACCCCAGCTGACACTCCACATTGCCCCCTTGATTCAGCAAGAGATCGTCGTCCGGCTATTGCACAGCGAACATGGCCCCGCCCTGCGTGATCTGGTTGCCACGGGCTCGCCTAGCCAGCAGATTGCCAAGGTGATGACCTGGTTAAAGTTGCACTATCCGCAACGCATCTCGATGGATGAGTTGGCACAAAAAGCCCACATGAGCCCGTCTACCTTCCGGCACCATTTTCGGGCGATCAGCGGGATGAGTCCCCTGCAGCACGTCAAGAATTTGCGCCTGCAAGACGCGCGGCAAAAAATGCTCAACGAAGCCGTGGATGCAACGACGGCGGCCGTCCAGGTAGGCTATGAAAGTGCATCCCAGTTCAATCGGGAATACACCCGCTTGTTTGGCGCTCCACCGCTCAGAGACATCAAACGGGTACGTAGTCGATCGGAATAACGTAAGCGAAATTAAGTTATTGGCGCCAAATGTTGCACATAAACTTACAATCACGTACAAATAGACACCTGCACATCAGCATGAGGCCGCTATGACCCAGGACGAGCGCATTCTGGAACTCATCGAGATCATCCACCAGCAGGGAAAGGTCACTCAGGAATTCATCTGCCAGCGGTACGGGATCTCCTACGACTCGGCGCGCCGGGATCTGCTGAAGTTGGGTCAGGTGACAGGCATCTTGCGGGTACGGGGTGGCGCCATATCGCAGCCGCCTAAATTAGCCGGTCGCTCCTACCGGCAGCGCAGCGAGCCGGACGCCACCAAGCTGCGACTGGCCCGTTATGCCGCCAGCCTGATCCAGCCCCAGGATGTGGTGTTATTGGACACCGGCACCATACCGGCGGAAATCGCACGCGCCACCGCCGTCGAAGCCTGTTTTATCACGAACTCGCTGGATATTCTGGCGGAATGCAGTGACAAGGAAAGCATCCGGAAAATCATGCTGGGCGGCGAGTTCAATCCCTTTAATCGGGCCATCTATGGTGCCGAAGCCATTCGCCAAATCAGCCGCTATCAAGCGGATAAAGCCTTTATCGGCGTGCCCGCCTTCTCGGAACATGGACTCGGCTGTGAACAGGAGCTGGAAGCCGAATTCAAACATGCGATGACCCGGCAGGCGGCTTATCGTATTTGCGTCTGTGAATATGCCAAGTTCAATCAACGTCTGGTATTTCATGGCGCTGGCTGGGATGACATCGATTGTGTGATTACCGATCAGCCGCCACCGGCTAGTTTTATCGAATTATTCACCCGGCATGATATTGATTTGCGCGTCGTGGCCTAAGGAGCGTTGAATGAAGATTGCATTAGTGGGTTCAGGTAATATTGTTCACTCCTGTCTGGATGCATTAAGCCGGGTGGATGGCGTCACTATTTATGCGCTCTGTGTCCGCGAATCGAGTCGGGAGAAGGGAGAGAATCTGCAACAACAATATGCCATCCCCCATCTGTATACCGATTACCAACAATTATTGCAGGATGAGCAGATAGATTTTATCTATCTGGGCATCCCGAATAATCTGCATTATGCTTATGCGCGCCTGGCACTTGAACATAACCGGCATGTGATCTGTGAAAAGCCATTAACCTCGAACCTGAATGAGGCGAGCCAATTAATCGCACTGGCTAAATCACGACGACTGTTTTTATTTGAAGCCATAACCTCGATCCACACCCCGGTCTGGAAATGGCTGCAATCCCAACTCCCGAGTCTCGGGCCATTACGCCTGGTGCAATGCAATTATTCGCAATATTCGAGTCGCTATGATGATTATCAGCGGGGCATTATTCATCCCGCCTTCGATCCGGCCATGTCGGGTGGTGCCTTATATGATATCAACCTCTACAATGTGTATGTCACTTGCGCATTATTCGGCGCCCCCCAAGCCGTACATNTCAGCAGTTGACCGAAGGCCAACGATACCAGATATCCGTTCTTCGTACACAATCGATGTCCGTCTCCGCCATGGCCCGCGCCATTGGCGTCCATCGCTCCACGCTCTATCGGGAGTTACGGCGTAACAGCCAGGATGGGTATCAGCCTGACTATGCACAGCAGCAGGCGAGATTTCGCCGTACCCACGCTCGCAAGGCTCGGATACCCAACTGCGTGCTCCCATTTGTTGAGCTGGCCCTTTCTTGGCGTTGGAGCCCGGAGCAGATAAGCGCCATCGGCAAACGTATTGGATTACGGGTGAGCCA
>NZ_BAAGVN010000023.1:0-814 GCF_054780855.1 Pseudaeromonas pectinilytica | reverse complement strand
CCAAATAGCGTATAAACCCTTTCACAACCAGTTACGCAAGCAGGGTTTTCCCTTGTTCATGCGCGCACTGGTTGAACGAGCCATCGCCTTACGCCTCAAGGAGTGTCTACCGGACGCCCACGGACTGGCAGGCTTTGAGCAGGTACTGCTGCAGGACNCAGCTCCATGATACTGACCAAATAGCGTATAAACCCTTTCACAACCAGTTACGCAAGCAGGGTTTTCCCTTGTTCATGCGCGCATTGGTTGAACGAGCCATCGCCTTACGCCTCAAGGAGTGTCTACCGGACGCTCACGGACTGGCAGACTTTGAGCAGGTACTGCTGCAGGATGGGTCGTCATTCGCGTTACATCCGCAATTGGCAGAACATTTCCCGGGCCGATTCAATAAGCACAGCCCCGCTGCGGTAGAGTGTCATATGACCATGTCCTTGCTGGACCAGTCGCCGATATCGATGAGTATCACGGCGGATACCGAATCAGAGCGCAAGCATCTTCCGGCCGCAAATTCGTTAAATAACAAACTGTTATTGGCGGATGCCGGTTACATCAGCCGCGAGTACTTTGCTGATGTGACCAAAGCCAAAGGAAGCTATCTGGTCAGAGGGAGTCAAAATCTCAATCCCAAAGTACAGGCAGCTTACCGACAGGACGGCAGGGAAATGCCCAAGTTGCTCGGGAAAAAGCTCAAGGATATCGATCGGAGAAGCTGCAGAGCCGAGGTTCTGGACCTGGATGTGAGTTCGGGAAAGTATAAATATCGACTCATAAGACGTTGGTTTGCAGAGGAAAAACGGTTCTGTATATGGATGAC
>NZ_BAAGVN010000022.1:0-3340 GCF_054780855.1 Pseudaeromonas pectinilytica | reverse complement strand
TACAATTAAAATCGTGTTTGGAGCTGCTCAACTGATCGAGACTTGATCAACTTGTGCAAAGAATGATCATGCGTCGGCCCTGTTTATGCTGCTCACCCATGAATCAACGAGCCGTTTAAATGTGAACATATTTATACATTATCTAATTACAAGATGTATGATTTTAGAGCCATGGGAGTTAAATATGAACATAAAGAGCATTAAAGCAAAAATTACATTTTGTTTTTGTCTGCTGTTGGTTCTGTTGGTTTTTATTAGTTATGAAGGATATTTTGGTCCTGACAAAGTGTTAGCAAGGAGTGCTCAAATAGATGAGATGCAAAGCATATTGCAAAACGCATTACAAGCCAGGCGTTATGAAAAAAACATGATTATTCGAAGAGATGTCGAATCGAAAGAAAAAACAATTCAGTATATTTCCGAAATTAGACAGCAATTGCAAACGTTAAAACAAAAACCATTGATGACCAAGTATCAGGCAGAGATTAATGACATATTAAACGCAACAAATGAATATGAAAGTTTATTCTCAAAGTTGGCTTCTATTATGTTAACAGGTAAGTCATCTGACTCAGATTTATCTTCATTAGAGCCAGCGATGATTGCTACAGCCAGGAACATAGGAAAGATCAGCGAAAAAATAATTAACGAAGAAAAAATTGCAATGGATGAAGATCTGGCGTATTCCCATTACAAAATTATCATTCTTTCTACTATTGCAGTGATTTGTGGAATTATATTTCTATTATTAATGTCTCGCTCAATATTTAAATCCATTAATGAAATCATCAGAGTTTCACAGGGAGTCGGTGAAGGGAATTTAATGGTAAAGTCAAAATTGACTGGTTCCGACGAAATGGCGCGTGTTGCAAACTCAATACATAAAATGACGAAGAAAATTGGTCATGCCGTACATAGTATTACCATGACTTCGACAAAAATTTCAGATTCAGCCATGCAATTTCATTCTTTTTCCGATCGAATAGCAAGTAGTGTGGACGATGTTGCCGCTCAAACAACAAATCTAGCGGCAGCAGGAGAAGAAATTTCTACGACAGCCAATTCCATTGCGCTCAACTGTAATAATGCAGCCAAAGCAACACAACAAGCATCAGATACAGCCAATCGGGGTCACGATGTCATCCAAAATATGACCGGAATAATGGATCAGATCTTAAATACGGTTCAAGACTCTTCGCAGACTGTCACCAATTTAGGCGTAAGAAGCGATCAAATAGGCTCTATTGTTAGCACTATTGATGCAATAGCCGCGCAAACGAACCTTTTGGCTCTGAATGCAGCGATAGAAGCTGCGCGAGCCGGTGAAAAAGGTCGTGGATTTGCAGTGGTGGCAGATGAAGTTAGAGCATTAGCTGAAAGAACAACGCATGCCACGCAAGAAATCAGCGAAATGATCCAGACAATTCAAAATGAAACTAAAAATGCAGTTAAAGCGATGCAAATAGGCGTTACGCAGGCATCAATGGGAACCACTGAAGCGAATCGATCTGGTGATGCGTTGCGTGAAATCATTGCACAGGTGGATGAAGTTGTCACACAAGTCGATCAAATTGCTACCGCGACAGAACAGCAGACAGCAACAACATATGAGTTAGCCAATAATATCCATCAGATCATGACTGTTTTGCAACAAATCACCGAGGAATCACATGAATCGGTTCGACGAGCAAGTGGACTAAACCTGCTTGCGGATGAATTAATGCACAGTTTAAATGGATTTAAAATGGATGATGACGTGCTCCTGTCCATCAATAAAGCAAAAAATGCCCATATGATTTTTATTGGCAAGATAAAATCTCATTTGGATGGCTCTGCAAAACTGGATGTAAATAAACTACCAACACACCAAACTTGTGCATTTGGTCAATGGTATCACTCCTGTAAACATAGTCATCATGAACATCTGCATGGGTTTAAGGACATTGACATTGATGTACCACATCAGCAAATACATGAATTAGCAAAACAAGCAATTGTTGCGTTTGACAATGGAGATAAAGACAAAGCGAAGGGACTCTGTTCTCAAATGGATGAAACCATCCAAACGCTTTTAAATCATCTTGATAAAATGGGCAATGCTGTGCAACAAGCATAATCAAATGCCGCCCCAGCCGAAGATCACGAGCTGGGGCGAACATCCTGTGATTCGCCATTTAAGGCGTTATTCCCAGTTTTTAGTGAGATCTCTCCCACTGACGTATCATTTGGTCCACCCTAAACAGGTTGGCCAGGGTGAATAACATCGCCAGTTGGTTATCGTTTTTCAGCAACCCCTTGTATCTGGCTTTCACGAAGCCGAACTGTCGCTTGATGATGCGAAACGGGTGCTCCACCTTGGCCCGGATGCTGGCTTTCATGTATTCGATGTTGATGGCCGTTTTGTTCTTGCGTGGATGCTGTTTCAAGGTTCTTACCTTGCCTGGTCGCTCGGCGATCAGCCAGTCCACATCCACCTCGGCCAGCTCCTCGCGCTGTGGCGCCCCTTGGTATCCGGCATCGGCTGAGACAAATTGCTCCTTACCGNCACCAATGTGGGCCTTCATGCCAAAGTGCCACTGATTGCCTTTCTTGGTCTGATGCATCTCCGGATCGCGTTGCTGCTCTTTGTTCTTGGTCGAGCTGGGTGCCTCAATGATGGTGGCATCGACCAAGGTGCCTTGGGTCATCATGACGCCTGCTTCGGCGAGCCAGCGATTGATGGTCTTGAACAATTGGCGGACCAGTTGATGCTGCTCCAGCAGGTGGCGGAAATTCATGATGGTGGTGCGGTCCGGCAAGGCGCTATCCAGGGATAACCGGGCAAACAGCCGCATGGAGGCGATTTCGTACAGAGCATCTTCCATAGCGCCATCGCTCAGGTTGTACCAATGCTGCATGCAGTGAATGCGTAGCATGGTTTCCAGCGGATAAGGTCGCCGGCCATTACCAGCCTTGGGATAAAACGGCTCGATAACAGCGGTCATATCCTGCCATGGCAGGATATGCTCCATGCGGGAGAGGAAAATCTCCTTGCGGGTCTGACGGCGCTTACTGCTGAATTCACTGTCGGCGAAGGTGAGTTGATGACTCATGATGAACCCTATTCCATGGCTCCAGATGACAAACATGATCTCATATCAGGGACTTGTTCGCACCTTCCCTGGTTAAAGGAGCGAAGCAGTTCAAAAAAACTGTTGGTCTCCATAGTAGGGTACCTCTGCGTAGAGAACCTACGTCAAGTATAGGTCAGGCCCAACAGGCCTTGTTGATCAAATCCAAAGTCGGATACTCGCTCCCCAACCCGCCGGGCGGGCTTAGTTGACGGCCTGCCGAATGGGCA
>NZ_BAAGVN010000021.1:0-4263 GCF_054780855.1 Pseudaeromonas pectinilytica | reverse complement strand
AGTAGGCAGAGAAAATCCAAGCAAAACAACACGTTAGACGGTGTTATTAATTCGCTTGCCGCTTAAGGTTCTGTACATGAACCAGCTATGCATGAACGTATTCGGTACATTTCTGAATTCACCAATGTATTTAATTTCCCCTCCATTAATCTCGAATGGAATGGAAAAATCACTTTTTGCTGAATAAGTGGTACTGTCACCACTTGGTTCCATACGATGCAGCCTGAAGTTGTACATTTCATAGCGACCAACAGGCATTATAATTGCGAACTGTGAGCCATTTACCAACTGACCATTCCCTGTGTCCAAATTCACAAAATCATCAACAAATCGTCCACTCATGGGATCACTACGAGCAGTGACCTCATAGGATTCATCGCTATCAATATTCCGGAACAATAACGTATAACTATTGAAAGCAATCTTATTAGATGGGCGACTCAAGGAGCCAATTAGAATTCCCTGCTTGGCATTGAGATCCTGCACTCCCAAGGTCTCCGGTAAAGGAGGTTTGGCAGCACACCCCGTTAACAATGCAACACAGGTCAAAAAAATTAGAGTTAATAGCTTCATAACCTTCAATCCCTTAAGAATGATTCATCATAAAAATTGTGATAGAAACAATGTAAAGCTGTGATAAGAGCGATAATTTATCAGATTCAAACATGCGTCGAGTGAGGTATTTCTGATATCTTGAAGCGCCTCACTATTTACTCATAAAGGGAATTGATGATCATGTCACTGCGCTATCGGCTCATTTGGGTGTTGTTATCCATCAGTGGGTTTATACCGATATTGGCACAAGCCAAAGCCAGTTCAGAGACAGTAATAACTCCCTCCGAAAACGGATTCGCTTACCTACCGAAGCAAGAGCGACTATTCTTACAAGAAGTTGATTTAAAACAAAAAATAACCACTGAAGGTCGAGCGGCAACAATTCGACTCGCTGAAGTTTACAGCAATATGGATGATCCCGAGATGCGGGCCAAAGTATTCTCACTGATGGCGCCTTTAGCCGAAGAAGGCTATGTCAAAGCACAATGGCTGCTTGCCTATGGGGATTCGTTTGGCCGTTATGGTACGTTTAGCGATTCCAATGCCAAGCACTACCAAGCCACACAGAAGAACAAAGAGATGACTTCTGCTTTTTCTGAACTAATTGCCGAGCTGAATCGAGATAAACAGAATGTTCGTAATCATCTGAAAAAATTACAACAGTGGTACCAAACAAATCACCAGTTGTGCAGCCAACCACCAAAGCGAGCCCCCACCCAAATAGATTCACCCGAGGACTACATTGCAGTTCGCTATTTGACTGACTGCCTGCTCAACTATGAAACTCAGACCAAACCAGAAAATCGTCTTTTAGCGTTATCTGCTTATCATAATATCGTATGTGCCAGCACAGCCACCTCGAACTGCCTCACAAATGGACTCGATAGAATAGCAAAATCTAATAAAAACGAGTTAACGACTATCAATAACCAAGTAGATGTGGCACGAACACTAACGTATATCCGGTATAACCAACACATACGCTTTCATGTTCCAAAAATCATGGATGCCAAACCAAGCGTATCAAAGTCTACTCAATGGGAAATCGACTTTGCTCGTGGAGCCATCAGCGATAACCGCGAAGAAGATGCCATTCAACGGCTTGAGAAATATCAAAAAAACAATGCCCTTCAGAGTCCAGATAAACAATATGTAGCTCTTTTTCTTGGATTGTCGCAGATGAAGAGCAATCCATTGCAAGCCATCCAAAATTTAACGATTGCAATTGACGAAAACCAATTATCACCTTGGCGTCAATTATTAGCTGAAGATATGTTATGTGAACTTTATATGGCTCAAAAGCAATATACAGACCTAATACATATCCGTCTCAAGCAATTTTCCAGGCTTCCTGAAAGAGACAAGATACTCCCTAGTCGACTTTTTGATGAGAAGATATAACAGTAATATGTCGGTACAAGATGAAGTCAATCCATACGAGTCGAGACTATGGTCGATTTATATGCTGCGGGATGCTTCCAACCGCCTGTATACCGGTATTTCCACCGATGTGCAGCGACGTCTGGCGGAGCATCAAGCGGGCAAGGGTGCGCGCGCCTTGCGCGGTCGCGGCCCGCTGCAACTGGTCTGGCAGCAGAGCGTGGGCGAGCAGAGCCTCGCCTTACGCCTGGAATACCGGCTTAAGCAGTGGCCTAAAGCCCGTAAAGAAGCACTGATCCTGGGTCAGGTCGCACTTCCCGAGATCACGCCATGCTAACACCGGACATCCAGCAGCAGAGCGGTGAGCAAATGCCGCGCCAGGTGCATGACCCTGGGCAGCAGTTGCTAGCTCATCATCCGGTGCAGCAACTGGCATTGGGAGATGAGGTCTGGTCCCTACAGCAGTTGCTGGTGTTGCTGGAATATGGGCTGCGCAGTGCCCCGGATCTGACTTCGGCCCTGGAGCTATGGGGTGAAGGCATCAGCCTGTTGGGTTTGCCCTGGTATCCGCAATTACAGTATCAGGCGCATGCCACCCGCTTGAGTTTTCTGCCGTTGCAGGAGGATCGCCCGCTCACCACCCTCTGGTTTGCCGTGCAACTGCTGCATCAGCAACTGCTGCGCCAGCTCCCCGCCCACGAATTCACGCTGGAGTGGCCCGAGCGGCAGCGGATGGCTGACAGCGCCACCACTGGCGAGTCGTTGGCAATCCGCTACGGTCCGTTGCCGGTGCTGCACCTGCCGGCGGCGAACACACCCTATACCCCGGAGCCGGGTCTGGCCGAGCTGCATGAGCCGCTGGTCAGCCTGATCCATCGCCTGCACCGGCTCGGCTCCCGGCCGCGCAGTCTGCTGGAGCAACTCAAGCAGTGGCTGGATCTGGCGCTGCCCGAGCAGCTGAGTCTGCAGGAGCTGGCCAGTCGCCTGCAGATCTCGACCCGCAGCCTGCAGCGCCAACTGGCCCAGCAACAGGCCAGCTATAGCAGCCTGCTGGAAGAGGTGCGTAAGAACCGGGCGATCAGCCTGCTGTGTCATAGCCGTTATTCGGCTCAGGAGGTGGGCCTGCGCCTGGGTTACCAGGATGCTCCCAGCTTCCAGCGTGCCTTTCGCCATTGGTTCGGGTTGCCGCCGGGAGAGTTTCGTAGTCGTTACTTTGCCCAGGATGAACAGCCGCAACTGCCAGCCGTGGTGCTCTATTACGCCATCAACGAATTGCAGGAGCAGAGCATGCGCCAGTACAACGGCGCCCGGGTCTGGATCTGCGTGCGCAACCTGGCGTTCGATAAATCGTTACAGCTGCAGTGCGAGGATCACGACGGCATCTGGCGTCCCTATACCGCCACCTTCGAGCGCTTTCTCAGTGCCGAGGTCGAGCTGTGGTCAACGCCGAGCCTGCCGGTGCATCATCCACTGCGCTTTCGCATTGAATACCGGGTCGGCGGCCATACTTATCTGGATAACAACGGCGGTCAGGATTATTGCCTGAACGAGCCCGTACTGCTCGGCCCGCACGCTGCCATTTGCCACCAGTTGTTGTGGTTTGCCGAACCACGACCGTTCGCCTCATCGCCCGGGCACCCGAGCGGTCGCATTGTCGGCCGTCTGTTCACCCGCCAAGCTTGGACTCAAGGCTGGGCCCTATGGCCGGATGGTCGACGCGAGCCCTTGCTGGGCGAGCCCTGCGGCAATGGCGTGCAATGGCAGCTCTCCGCGGCATCCCCCGACCCGAGCCAGCCACTGTGTTTCGAGTTTACCCACCCCACCCCCTACCAGCGTTTGCAGTTGGATAATCAGGGGGAGGGCTTCTTGCCGCGCCAACTCTAACGACCCGATCCTAATTGTGCTAGGGCGACAAGGTAGCACACGCTGACACGCCGTGAACCCATCCATGGAGGCTCCGCCGCGCCATCCCTGGCGCGGAGGGTCAGCTTAGCGCTACCCTGCCGCCGTGATGGGTGAGTGGCTATCCGGAANACCATGCTGTCAGTGCAGACCAACAGCAAAAATGAAGAGGTGCCCTATGGAACAAATTATCGGAATTGATCTGGCAAAGCGAGTTTTTCAGGTGCACATCGTTTCTACAGAAGGAGAGAAGCAAGCCAATAAAATGATTACTCGTGAAAAGCTGATGACCTTCATCGCTCAACAGCCAGCATCCCGTATTGTGATGGAAGCGTGTGGCAGTGCAAACTATTGGTCCCGTCAGTTCAAGCAATACGGGCATGAAGTTAAACAAATCAGTCCGCAATATGTCGCCCCCTTCAGAAT
>NZ_BAAGVN010000020.1:0-1868 GCF_054780855.1 Pseudaeromonas pectinilytica | reverse complement strand
CCTGCTTATTCGCACCTTCCCTTGGTAAAATGGCACCTCCCGCCTGGGCCATGAATAAACAACTTCGTCCATCCACAAAACTGTACAAAAACGATATTTTTTCACCCGGAAAGTTCGTGATGGTACAAATCATGTCGCGATAAATGCGCCAGCTATCCCATACCTTGACCCATTCTCTGACTCGCAATCCGGCAGCCTTGTCGAGCGCCACCACTACTAACATCGGCCGAGCGGCGCCCAAAGCCGTGGCCGCCACCTTAAGGCGTGGATTTCAAATCCCATCAAGGCGGATTTATCCCAGCCACTGGCAAAGTGCTCCGCGATCTGGCAGAAGATTTGCTACTGCCTCCACGGCTGGGGGCGCCCATCAGCCCTCGAACACGAACCAGAGAGATGAATATGCGTGCACACTATTTCCAACACGTCCCATTCGAGGGGCTCGGCGTGATCGAGCCCTGGTTGCAAGCCGCAGGCTACCAAATCAGCCGCACCTGTTTTTATCAGCCCCATGAACTCCCCCGCCTAGCCGCTCTCGATCTGTTGATCGTCCTGGGGGGCCCCATGAGTGTGAATGATGAAGACTCCCTCCCCTGGCTCACCGCAGAAAAGGCGTTCATCCGGCAAGCCATCGCAGCGAACAAACCAATATTGGGAATTTGCCTGGGGGCCCAACTCATCGCCAATGCCTGCAATTGCCGCGTGAGCCCTAATCCGCTGAAGGAGATAGGCTGGTTTCCTATCACCGCTGTTGCGCATGAACAGCCGGCGCTGTTTGCATTCCCTCCCGAACTCACCGTACTACAGTGGCATGGGGAGACCTTTGAACTGCCACCCCAGGCCCAGCAGTTAGCGCGAAGTCAGGCCTGTGAACAGCAAGCCTTTCAGCTGATCGGTAAACCGGTGATCGGTCTGCAATTTCATCTGGAGACTACAGCTTCGTCGCTGCAATCGCTGATGGGAAACTGCGCCGAAGAGCTGGTGGTGGCCCCCTATATTCAGAGTGCGGAGTCTCTGCGAGCAACTCCGGCGAGCCAGTATCGGCTGGTCAATGAGGTCATGGCGAAACTCTTGAACTATCTGACGCAATGGCCCCACATCTGACGACCGGAGTAGCCAGTACCCGCGGATGACGCTCTATGGCGCCAATTTTGCATTAATCCGTTCATCATCGGGCCGAGGGCCTTGCGAGGCTATCGCTATATAGCCACCCACATAGCGACGCACATAATGTGGGCAGTCTGCCCCTCATCGGAACAAGGATGACGTGATGAGTCGCGTTCGAGGTGAAGATATGAGTCAGATGCAGCCGTGCCACCCCTGCCACTGCCTGCTGGGAGAATGCCGAACCGAGCTGCTACCACTGCTCTCTGAGGTCAGCCAGGCCGTCAGTCTGGGGGCGGATCTCCCCTCGACGCTCAACCTGGGGCGTTGTTGCTCAAATCAGGGAACTATCCCGCAGTTTGGCGATCTGATCTCTTAGGTTCACCACCGGGAGTGCCAGATGGGCAAGTCCAAGCACAAGATCAGCAACTGGAAACAGTACAACCAAGCCTTGGTGCAACGTGGTTCGTTGACCGTCTGGATGGATGAGCAAGCCATCCAGCAGTGGCATNAACTCGCTGTTCAAGCTGATGAAGGTGCCCTTACAGTCGCCGGACTACAGCTGTATCAGCAAGCGCGCCAAGACGGTCGAAATCAAGTACCGCATACCGAGCCATGGCCCAGTGGCTCACCTGGTCATCGATGCCACCGGACTCAAGGTCTATGGCGAGGGTGAATGGAAAATTCGCAAGCTCGATACCTTGGTGCTCTACCTGCAGCAGATCGGGGTCAGCCGGTTCGAGGTTGATGCCAGTAGCTTCATGCTT
>NZ_BAAGVN010000019.1:0-50032 GCF_054780855.1 Pseudaeromonas pectinilytica | reverse complement strand
GACTTTGGCGCAGAGCTGAAAGAGTGTGACGGAGAAGCAGACCACGTTCACATGCTGATAGAGTACGGGCCGACCGTGCAGTTCTCTGTGCTGGTCAACTCATTGAAGGCCGTCACATCAAGGCGACTGCGTAATGGATTTTTGGACTTGAGGGGGGCTTACAGCAAGCCCGTGCTTTGGTCTCGCTCCTACTTTGCAAGCTCTTGCGGCGGGGCGCCGTTGGATGTGATTAAGCAATACATTCAAAACCAGCGGGGCTGACGCCCCGACGAAATTCCCCTCCCACCTACGTCGGTGGGAGCCCCCTTTCGTCAAAAAAGGTGGTGAACCAACAGCCCAGACTCCTGCAGCAAGCGGCACTGGATCTCTGGGTACTGGATCAGGGAGCTCAGACTCAGGGACCATTTACCGCTCTAGATCCCGGTTATCAACAGCAGTTATGGCAGCAACTTCGGGAGTCTTACCGGCTCGACGCAGAAGCCCGCTGGCGCATCGCACTGGACAGTGTGGCGGTGCCCGCCGCCCACACCAAGGAGCAAGTGCTGCAGCAATTAGCGCTCTTTACTCACCCGGAACAACCGCTGTCACAGTTGCTGCAGCGATTGACCCAGGAGATGACATACCCGGCACCACTTCAGCCTGTGGCATCCAAAGTCACCCCAACCGCGCCGCCAGAGTCGCTGATCTCACCAGAGCATCTTCCGCCCCCGCCAGCAGTTCCCACATGGCAATCCTTGCTCGCATTCGGCCAGCCCCAGGAACAGCGACCCTCTCGACTGGCCGAGTTGGAACAAGAACTGCGCAATCTGGAGCGCTATTTACAGCCCCTGCTGAATGCCGATGATCAAGGAGCGAGCGCATTAGCCGCCTTGCAAACCGGGGCTACACCATCGGTATTGACACAGTTTCAACAACAGGCTGTCAGTCTGCCTGCGCCGCTCGACCACTGGTTCACGGCCTGGGCACAGCAAGCCGAACACCTGTTGCATCAAGAGGCGCTACAGGCGCTGGAGCAGCAATGGCAATCCCAGGTGCTCGCCGAATATGAACAACGACTCGCCAACCGTTATCCCTTTGCAACCACAGATGCAGCAGATGTTGCCCTGGCCGATATGGAGCACTTCTTTGCGCCACAAGGCACCTTCGATCGTTTCTATCAGCAACAGCTAGCCCCTTGGCTGGCGCGCACGGGCTATGAACCGCTGCCCAGCCATCAGCAACTGACGGCAACGAAAACCGGAGAGAGCACGGATCCCTATACCGAGCTGTTGGCATCCGTCGCCCAAGTTGAGCAAATTCGACGGCTGTTATTCAACCCGGAGGGCAAACTGGAAATGAGCTTCTGGCTGCAACCCTTGCAACTATCGGCCAATAAACGGCGCAGTATTCTGGATCTGGAAGGGCAACTACTCGATTACAACCATGACGCCGGGCTGCGAACTCACCTCATCTGGCCAAATGATCCCGAGGGAACGAGTGTCAGCAAGCTGACGCTGATCCCGACCGAACGGCAACGCTCACCGCGCAGCATCCGTGCACTAGGACCCTGGGCCTTGTTTCGTTTGTTGGAGCAAGCGCAAGAAGCGTCACCTTCAGACGCAGGGGGGAGCACGGGAACCGGAATGGACGAGATGATGACCGGCTCCGACGCCGGAAACAACAGCAGTCGTGAACTAACCTTCACCGTTGATGGTGGGCAAATGCACTATCGGCTGAGCACCGAAGCCGCACCTCTGGATATGACGCTATTTCGTCACTTCCGGCTACCGGAAACCCTGAACCCGCAGCCGTGATGGATGATGTTGCCCGATGATTATTCAAGAGCCGCATCCAGCCAGATCTCAGCAACGACCCTTCTTGGCCTGTCCGGGGGGGCAAAAGCTGCCAGAACCCGAGTGGCCATCATCCACGCTGATGCGGGTATCCCCCACCTCGATATCCGCCCGACGGACTCGAACCGGGTCATCGGAAGCACAGCCGCTGATCACCACCATCAAGATGGCACAGGCTAAGAATTGAAGCGTATTCATACTACCCCCAGAAACAACAAGGCGACTCCGGAAGGAGTCGCCTTGAGTATAACCAATCAGTCGACACTCAGACTGAAAGGAGGGATCAGCGCTTCTTGGCCTTGGCGTTTGGCAGGTCGGTGATCGAGCCTTCAAACACTTCGGCAGCCAGACCGACCGACTCATGCAAGGTCGGGTGGGCATGGATGGTCAGCGCGATATCTTCGGCATCGGCACCCATTTCGATGGCCAGGCCGATTTCACCCAACAACTCACCACCATTGGTGCCGACAATCGCACCACCGATCACTCGACCGGAGGACTTGTCGAAAATCAGCTTGGTCATGCCGTCGGCACAATCCGAGGCGATGGCGCGACCAGAAGCCGCCCACGGGAACACGGAGGTCTCGTAGTTGATGCCTTGTTGCTTGGCTTCTTTCTCGGTCAGACCCACCCACGCAATTTCTGGTTCGGTATAGGCGATGGAAGGGATCACCTTGGGATCGAAGTAATGCTTCTTGCCGGCGATAACTTCGGCCGCCACATGCCCTTCATGCACCCCCTTGTGTGCCAGCATCGGCTGACCGACGATATCTCCGATCGCGAAGATGTGCGCCACATTGGTCCGCAGTTGCTTGTCGACCTCGATGAAACCCCGTTCGGTCACGGCAACACCGGCCTTCTCGGCATCCAGCATCTTGCCGTTCGGCACCCGACCAACCGCGACCAGCACGCTGTCATAGCGAACGGGTTCCGCCGGTGCATGCTTGCCTTCAAAGGAGACATACAGGCCATCGGCCCGGGCTTCAACGGCCGTCACCTTGGTTTCCAGCATCAGGTTGAACTTGCCCTCAATCCGCTTGGTGTAAACCTTGACTACGTCCTTATCGGCCGCCGGGACCAGTTGATCGGCAAACTCGACCACGTCGATCTCGGCACCCAGTGCTGAATAGACGGTGCCCATTTCCAAACCGATAATGCCGCCACCCAGGACCAGTAACTTGCCAGGAACGGTTTTGAGCTCCAGCGCATCGGTCGAGTCCCAAACGCGGGGATCATCATGGGGAATAAACGGCAACTTCACCGGACGGGAACCGGCAGCGATGATGGCGTTGTCGAAATTGACCACCGTCTTGCTACCGTCAGTGGCAGTCACTTCCAGGCTATGGGCGGCGGTAAACTTGGCTACGCCATTGACGACCTGCACCTTGCGCTGTTTGGCCATACCGGCCAGACCACCCGTCAGCTTGCCAACGACCTTTTCCTTCCACAGACGGATCTTGTCGATATCAGTATGTGGCTCACCGAAGACGATACCGTGGGCCGCCAGGGCCTTGGCTTCTTCAATCACCTTGGCCACATGCAACAGGGCCTTGGAGGGGATACAACCAACGTTCAGACAGACACCACCCAGGGTGCTGTAACGTTCGATCAATACGGTGTCGAGCCCCAGGTCGGCACAGCGAAAGGCTGCGGAATAACCGGCAGGGCCTGCGCCCACCACCACCACCTGAGTTTTAATTGGATTGCTCATCATGACCTCTTTTCACATGGGTTGCCGAGCTGAACGCCTGTTCTACCCGGCAAGCATACAGTCAGTTTGCTTGGTACGCGAAGCAAAGGGGCAGGCTCATGCCTGCCCGGTCACAGTTACAGCACCAGACGGCGAATATCCGCCAGTGCCCCACTCAGTGTGGTGATGAAGCGGGCGCCATCGGCACCATCAATCACCCGGTGGTCATAGGAGAGCGCCAGCGGCAGTGTCAGACGCGGCTCGAACTCCTTACCATTCCACTTCGGTTTGAAGTCGGACTTGGAGACCCCGAGGATCGCCACTTCCGGTGCATTGACGATCGGCGTGAAGCTGGTACCGCCGATGCCACCTAGGCTGGAGATGGTGAAGCAACCACCCTGCATGTCGGACGCGGTCAGCTTGCCGTTACGCGCCTTCTTGGAGATCTCGGCCAGGTCTTGCGACAGCTCGTAGATCCCCTTCTTGTTGACGTCGCGCACCACAGGAACTACCAGACCGTTTGGCGTATCAACCGCCACACCGATATGGATGTACTTCTTCATGATGAGCTTGCTGCCATCTTCGGACAGGGAGCTGCAGAAGCGCGGATGGGCTTCCAGCGCCTTGGCCGCGGCCTTCAGGATGAACACCAGCGGTGTGATCTTGAAGCCCAGTTGCTGCTTGTCGGCGATGACGTTCTGTTCCTTGCGGAAGGCTTCCAGATCGGTGATATCGGTCTCGTCAAACTGGGTCACATGAGGGATCATCACCCAGTTGCGATGCAGGTTCGGGCCGGAAATCTTCTGGATCCGGGTCAGTTCGATCTCTTCGACAGCACCGAACTTGGCGAAGTCCACCTTCGGCCATGGCAGTACGCCCAGACCCGAGCCGGATGCCGCACCAGCAGCCGGAGCCGATTCGGCACGCTTGATGGCATCCTTGACGTAGGACTGCACATCTTCCTTCTGGATCCGGCCCTTACGGCCTGATCCCTTGACCTTGGCCAGGTTGACGCCAAATTCCCGCGCCAGACGACGCACCGCCGGGGAGGCGTGCACATAGGCATCATTGGCCACAAAGTCACCCTTCTCTTCGGCCTTGGCGGCAACCACAGGCGCTGGCGCTGCAGTAGCGACAGGGGCCGAGGCCGGGGCCGCAGCAACCGGAGCAGCAGCCACGACAGACGCTGCACCTGCGACTTCGAAGGTCATGATGAGGGAGCCGGTGGCGACCTTATCACCAATGGCGACCTGGATAGCCTTCACAGTACCAGCAAACGGAGCTGGAACTTCCATGGAGGCCTTATCACCCTCCACGGTCAGCAGGGACTGGTCTGCCGTGACCACATCGCCAACCTTGACCAGAATTTCGGTTACAGCGACTTCATCGCCGCCGATATCCGGAACCTTGACCGCCTGCTCGGCACTGACTGCAGGAGCTGGCGCTGGCGCGGCAGCAACGGGTGCTGCAACGGCGGCGGTCGCGGCACCCGCAACTTCGAACACCATGATCAGAGAGCCGGTAGCGACCTTATCACCGGTCGCAACCTGAATGGATTTCACCGTGCCTGCAAACGGCGCCGGGACTTCCATCGAGGCCTTATCACCTTCCACCGTCAGCAGGGATTGGTCCGCCGAGACCACATCGCCAACTTTGACCAGAATTTCGGTCACCGCGACTTCATCACCACCGATATCCGGAACATGTACATCCTGCAGTGCCGCCACAGTCGGAGCAGCAACAGCCAGAGCTGCGGCTGCAGCCACCGGAGCTGGAGCGGAAGCAGCCGCAGCGGCCGCCTCGAATTCCATGATCAGGGTGCCGGTATTCACCTTGTCACCCACCGCAATCTTGATGGCTTTGACCACCCCCGCTTGCGGGGATGGTACTTCCATGGAAGCCTTGTCGCCTTCCACGGTCAGCAGGGATTGATCCGCATCCACGGTATCCCCGACCTTGACCAGGATCTCGGTTACCGCGACCTCGTCACCGCCGATATCCGGCACATAAATTTCGATAGACATTCCCATCCCCTTACGCGTACAGCGGGTTGATCTTGTCGGCATCGATGCCGAACTTGGCGATGGCTTGTGCCACCAGCGCGGCATCGATCCGGCCCAGCTTGGCCAGTTCGGTCAGAGCCGCGACCACGATATAGCCTTCGTTCACTTCAAAGTGACGACGCAGGTTCTCACGGCTGTCGGAACGACCGAAACCGTCAGTCCCCAGCACGCGGTAGCTGTCGGCCGGCACAAAGGCCCGGACCTGATCGCCGTACACCTTCATGTAGTCGGTCGCAGCAATAGCCGGAGCCTTGCCCAGTACCTGGGCAATGTACGGCACGCGAGGCTGGCTCTGCGGGTGCAACATGTTCCAGCGATCGGCGTCCTGACCATCACGGGCCAGTTCGTTGAAGCTGGTGACGCTGAACACATCGGAGCCGATACCATACTCGTCGCTCAGGATCACGGCGGCGCGGCGTGCGTAGTTGAGGATGGAACCACAACCCAACAGCTGGACGCTCAGCTCTTGGCCCGCAGTCTTGCTCTTGTCACCAGCCACGGTTTCCAGCTTGTAGATACCCTTGCGAATACCCTCTTCGGCACCGGCAGGCATCGCCGGGTGGACATAGTTTTCGTTCAGAGTGGTGATGTAGTAGTAGATGTTTTCCGGCTGGTCGCCATACATGCGACGCAGACCATCCTGAATGATGACCGCAACTTCATAGGCAAATGACGGATCGTAGCTGACGCAGTTCGGGATGGTGCCCGCCAGGATGTGGCTATGGCCATCTTCGTGCTGCAGACCTTCACCGTTCAGCGTGGTACGACCGGAGGTCGCGCCCAGCAGGAAGCCGCGGGCCTGTTGGTCACCTGCCGCCCAGCACATATCACCGACCCGTTGGAAACCGAACATCGAGTAGTAGATGTAGAACGGAATCATAGGGCAGTCGTTGGTGCTGTAGGAGGTCGCAGCAGCCAGCCAGGAGGACATGGCCCCCAGTTCGTTGATACCGTCTTGCAGGATCTGGCCCTTCTTGTCTTCCTTGTAGTAGGAGACGATGTCACGGTCTTGCGGGGTATATTGCTGACCATGCGGGCTGTAAATACCGATCTGGCGGAACAGGCCTTCCATACCGAAGGTACGGGCCTCATCGGCCAGGATCGGAACTATGCGTTGACCGACTGACTTGTCCTTGAGCAGCACGTTCAGGGAGCGGACAAACGCCATGGTGGTAGAAATTTCGCGGTTCTGTTCACCCAGCAGCGCATCAAAGGCTGACAGCTCGGGGATATCCAGCTGCACCGTGGTCTGTGGCAGACGGCTCGGCAGATAACCCTTCAGAGCCTTACGGCGTTCATGCAGATAGTTCCACTCGGCAGAGCCCTGTTCAAATGACAGGTATGGCAGCTCTTCGAGTTGCTCATCGGCCACCGGCACCTGGAAGCGATCGCGCAGATGACGCACGGAGTCCAGCTCCATCTTCTTCACCTGGTGAGCGATATTCTTGCCTTCGGCCGCTTCGCCCATGCCATAACCCTTGATGGTCTTGGCCAGAATAACCACGGGCTTGCCGGTGGTCTCGTTGGCCTTTTTGAAGGCCGCGTAGACTTTACGTGGGTCATGACCACCACGGTTCAGACTGAAGATCTGCTCATCAGTCCAGTCGGCAACCAGGGCTGCAGTTTCCGGATACTTACCGAAGAAGTGTTCGCGAACATAGGCACCATTCTTCGACTTGAAGGTCTGGTAATCGCCATCCACGGTTTCATTCATCAGTTGCAACAGCTTGCCGGAGGTATCCTTCTGCAACAGCTCATCCCACTTGCTGCCCCAGATCACCTTGATCACTTCCCAGCCTGCGCCACGGAACAGACCTTCCAACTCGTGAATGACCTTGCCGTTACCGACCACAGGACCATCCAGACGCTGCAGGTTGCAGTTGATCACGAAGATCAGGTTGTCCAGCTTCTCGCGGACCGCAACGGTAATGGCGCCCTTGGATTCCGGCTCATCCATTTCCCCGTCGCCGAGGAAGGCATACACCTTCTGTTCCGAGCAATCTTTCAGACCGCGGTCAGTCAGGTACTTGAGGAAGCGCGCCTGATAGATGGAACCAATAGGACCCAGACCCATGGAAACAGTCGGGAACTGCCAGAAGGTCGGCATCAGCTTCGGATGAGGATAGGAGGAGAGCCCCTGGCCATCCACTTCCTGACGGAAGCTATCCAGCTGGGTTTCGGTCAGACGACCTTCCACAAACGCACGAGCATAGACACCCGGAGAGATGTGGCCCTGGAAGTACACCAGATCGCCGCCATCCTTCTCGTTGCGGGCACGGAAGAAGTGGTTGAAGGCAACTTCATACACGGTGGCAGAAGAGGCGAAGGAGGACATGTGTCCACCCAGATCCAGCCCCTTCTTCGACGCCCGCAGCACTATCATGACCGCATTCCAGCGGATAATGGCGCGGATACGGCGCTCCAGCTCCTTGTCGCCCGGATAGGCCGGCTCATCGCTGGTGGCAATGGTGTTGATGTAGTCGGTGAGGATGCTGCCACCCTTGCCGGCCGCGGCCAGATCGACACCGGCCTTGCGGGCCTGCTCGGCCAACTGGTCGATGATGAAGCGAGCGCGCTCCGGACCTTCTTCACGCAGCAGTGACTCAAGGGCTTGAAGCCACTCACGGGTCTCTACCGGATCCACATCGTTTCTGAGGAGTTCAGACATGGCTGTTTCCTATCTCGTTAACGGCAATAGCTGTTTTGAATGACGATATGGGCACACTCGTGGTCAGCTCGGGCGCATCCGAACCTGGCGCGTTTGCCGCTGGGTTCGCAAATCTTCCCGCTGAATATCCAGCAAGGTGTCCTCGATAAAGGCGAGATGCTCATGACAGGCATCCCGCGCCTGTTCCGGTTGCCCGGCCAAGATCGCCGCAATCAGGTCAGACCTATGGCGGCGGATCCGGTTAACTACGCCCGGGCGCTGGTTCAACACCTCGATGTTGCGCAGAATATTGCGCTCCAGCAAAGTACGTAACGCTCGGATCAGATGGAGCAATACGGCATTATGGGAAGCCTCCATCATCACCAGATAAAAATCTGTGACCGCTTCGGCTTCACCGGCCAAGTCCGCTTGCTGCTGGGCTGCCTCAATATTGGCTTGCGCGACGCGGATACGTTCGAAGTCCACTTCGGTACCACGCAACGCCGCGTAATAGGCGGCAACCCCTTCCAGCACATGACGAAACTCTAGCAGATCAAATTGCGACTCCGGGTTGTTCAACAGCAGCTCGAACAAGGGGTCGGTCAGACCACGGTTCAACTCCTGCTGCACATAGGTGCCGCCCCCCTGCCGCCGATAGAGTAATCCCCGAGCCTCCAGGCGCTGTATGGCCTCACGCAGCGACGGACGGGATACTTGAAACTGCACCGCGAGCTCACGCTCCGGCAGCAGTTTTTGTCCGGGTTGCAGGCTGCCATCCACTATCATCTGCTCGAGTTCAGCAACGATAGCATCTGCCAGTTTGGGGGCTTGGTTCTTGCGAATGGGCATTATGGGCTGCTAATTGGTATTACCAATACATCTATATGCAACGAAAATTAGCAACTTCATTAACAAATGTCCATACAAAAAATGATCTCGGTCAACGGAATCATCCAGTTGAAGGCAAAGAGAGGATTTTTATAGTCTGACCAAGAGAGTGGCGTTGCGGGTATTACCCGACCACAAACGACAGAGCAGGGTTGAAATAGTCGCCGAGGGAGGAAGCCTCAAGCCGAGGCTAACAGTTGCCGATAATAAGCCCAATCAAAACCCGCCCCCGGATCCGTCTTGCGCCCCGGCGCTATATCGCTGTGACCAACGATCCGCTCCGGCGTCAGATCGGGATAATGCTGTAGCAACACCTGAGTCACCGCCACCAGAGTCTTGTATTGTTCGGGGGTATAGCCGCTGTCATCGGTACCTTCCAGCTCGATACCGATGGAAAAATCGTTGCAGGCCGGACGCCCGGCAAAACTGGAAACGCCGGCATGCCAGGCGCGGGCAGAAAACGGCACATACTGCACCAGTTCACCATCCCGGCGAATAAGGCAGTGAGCCGAGACCTGCAAACCGGCGATCGTGGCAAAATAGGGGTGAGCCTGAGGATCCAGTCGCCCTGAAAACAGATCATCAATCCAGGGGCCGCCGAACTCGCCCGGCGGCAAGCTGATGCCATGAATCACCAGCAGTGACACTTCATCCTCCGGTCGTGGATTCTGATGCGGGGAACAGAGGTGTCGAGCCGAAACCAGCCAACCATTCTTTATGCCAAGATTTTGAGTCATCATGTCGCAGCCTTATCCGCCATTTGTTTTGCAGAAAAATAGAAATAAGAACAGTAACTGAAGGATTTCCAACAGTTTTTCGTTACAACTCACCCACTAAGCTATCAGCTCAATCCTTCTGAATCACACAGTCCATGGGTAAAATATTCAACCGAAAAAATCAGCTCGACGCACGTCAACGTCTCCGGTGTCAAATGCCTACACCGGAGCAAATTCTTTGGCACTATCTCAAAAGAGAACAGCTTGGCGTGAAATTTCGAAGACAACACGGAATCGGCCGCTACATTGTGGATTTCTACTGTCCCGAGAAGCGGTTGGTCGTCGAAGTGGATGGCGATAGTCACTTTGCCCCTGACTCACGAAACTACGATCATTCTCGGGATGAATACCTGATGACTTTGGGGATCAGCGTATTACGTTTTACCAATCTGCAGGTCATGCAACAAACCCAGAGCGTACTTGAAGGCATCAAACAAGTGTTGGATGCCTCAATAACCCCACCCCGACCCTCCCCTTGAAAAAAGGGGAGGGAGAAAAGCAACGGCTCAAGCTAAGAGCGAAAAATCTTGCTCTCTCTTTCAAGCGGAGCTGCTCTTGCTCCTCCCCCTTTTTTTCAAGGGGGAGGCTGGGAGGGGGTTGCTCTGACTGGGAGGTCGATAGGCTTCATGCTATCCTTGCCGCTATTCGATTGCCAAGCGCCAGAGCCGTTTTGCCTTCTTGCTCCGGCCACTTGATACAGGACTCATCATGCTGCAACAGGATATTCAACGCGCCGTACGTCACGCCCTGGAAGAAGATCTGGGCGGTATTCTGGATGCCGGTGCCGACATCACAGCCCAACTCATCCCCGCCAGCAAACAGAGCAGCGCCACCGTGATCACCCGGGAGCCAGGGGTATTTTGCGGTGTCGCCTGGGTCAACGAGGTGTTTGCCCAACTCGGCGGCGAAGTGCAGGTGGAGTGGCTGGTCAAGGACGGCGAGACCGTTGCGCCGAATCAGGCGTTGTTCCGGCTGCATGGCCCGGCACGCATCCTGCTCACCGGTGAGCGCACCGCACTGAACTTCGTACAGAGCCTCTCCGGCGTGGCCACCCTGGTTGCCCGCTATATGCAGGAGCTGGCCGGGACCCGCTGTAAACTGCTGGATACCCGCAAGACGGTACCGGGTCTGCGCACGGCACTGAAATATGCCGTCACCTGTGGGGGTGGCACCAATCATCGTATGGGGCTTCATGATGCTTATCTCATCAAGGAGAACCATATTCTGGCCTGTGGGGGTATTGCCGAGGCCGTGCAAACTGCACGACAGCTCAATCCTGGCAAACGGGTAGAAGTCGAGGTCGAAGATCTCGACGAACTGCAACAAGCGTTGGCTGCCCAAGCCGACATCATAATGCTGGATAATTTCGAAGTGCCCATGATGGAGCAGGCGGTGGCTATTACCCAGGGTCGCGCCAAGCTGGAGGTCTCCGGCAACGTCAACCTGCACACCATCCGCCGCTTCGCGCAAACCGGTGTGGATTTTATCTCGGTCGGCGCCCTGACCAAACATGTTCATGCCCTGGATCTGTCGATGCGCTTTGCCGCGGAATAGCTCTAGAGCCAACCCCACCCCTGCCCTCCCCTTGAAAAAAGGGGAGGGAGCAAAGCTCTTACTCCTCCCCCTTTCTTTTCCAAGGGGGAGGTTGGGAGGGGGTTCTGGCTTTTAGAGCGTAAAGCTAACCCCGCCCCTGCCCTCCCCTTGAAAAAAGGGGAGGGAGAAAAGCTNCCCCTGCCCTCCCCTTGAAAAAAGGGGAGGGAGAAAAGCTCTTGCTCCTCCCCCTTTCTTTTCCAAGGGGGAGGTTGGGAGGGGGTTCTGGCTTTTAGAGCGTAAAGCTAACCCCACCCCTGCCCTCCCCTTGAAAAAAGGGGAGGGAGAAAAGCTCTTGCTCCTCCCCCTTTCTTTTCCAAGGGGGAGGTTGGGAGGGGGTCTGAATGCAACCATTTCATTTTTATTGCCTTTTCTGACAAAAAATCTTATTGCGTTAAGTCTCCATAGACCTTTCTTTGCTCGCCAACCCTCGTGGCTACTGCTATTTTCGTTTTTTTGCGCTTTACTCTTTGTGATGCCTCACAGTTTTGGCTTATCAGCCATCCCATGGCGCGGTAAGGGATATACCCAAGCACGCAAATGGAGCTATTATCGGCGCTGTGGTGGCATGACCACCTCGTGTTAGGAACTACAAACGTAAGGAAACCTGAAATGAAAAAGCAAACTGGTTTTACCCTGATTGAATTGATGATCGTTGTGGCCATCGTCGCTATCTTGGCTGCGATTGCCCTGCCGGCTTATCAAGATTACACCGCCAAAGCCAAAGCAACAGCAACACTCAGAATGGCTGACTCCGCAAAGACCGCAGTGGCCGTATGTTTCCAAACAACGTCTACTCTTACTGGTTGTACTGAAGGCTCAAACAATGTACCTACTATTGGGACAGAAAAAGGCACCGCCGGAAGTAAAGCTGGGCTCTTGTCAATTACTGATGGAAAAATTCAGATCGCTACTCAGTTAGGTTCTGTATGGGGCACGGTATTGCTCTCTCCAGTATCAGGAGCAACGAACCTGACTTGGGCTATCACCGCTGACAAAGCATGTTCAAAATATATCGATAAGTGCACTCCATAATAAATTAGCTTTATGGGGCTGGGATTTTATGCCCAGCCCTTCTGACTAACCGAATTTCCTCTTTAATTTGGTAATACCCTTCGATATGACAGCCTCACCTAACAGTGGTCTTGCCCTTAGTCTGGTCTCTTCTGCACTATTGAGTGATGAAGAGTCCCGCAAATATAGTGCCGAGGCCAAGCAGCAGCGCAAACCTCTGGTCACCTTTCTGGTGGAGAATAAAATTCTGGCCAGCGCCGCGCTGGCGGAGTTTTGCGAGCAAGAGTATGGAATACCTCTACTGGATCTGGACGCCTTTGATTTAGGCGAGATCCCGCAGAAGTATCTCAATAGCAAGCTCATCGACAAGCACCACGCCCTGCCCATCTATACCCAGGGGCATACCCTGTATGTCGCCATGTCGGACCCGACCAATGTTTCGGCGCTGGAGGATTTCGGCTTCAGCTTCGGTCTGCATACCGAGGCGCTGCTGGTCGACGAACTCAAGTTGCAGAAGGCCATCATCAAACTGACAGAGGGGGTCAGCGAGGCACTGGGGGTGGATAACCTCAACGACAGCGATATGGATGGGTTGGAGGTTTCTGATTCAGAAGCTCAACTGAACAGTAGAAATACAGATGACGATAGCGATGATGATGCACCCATTGTTAAATATATTAACAAGGTGCTACTGGATGCCATCAAGCGCGGCGCCTCGGATTTGCACTTCGAGCCCTACGAAACCAAGTACCGCATCCGCTTTCGCATCGACGGTATCTTGCACGAGATTGCCAGTCCACCGGTGAATCTCTCCAGCCGCTTCTCGGCGCGACTGAAAGTCATGTCACGACTGGATATTGCCGAGCGGCGTCTGCCGCAAGATGGCCGCATCAAGCTGAAAATTTCCAAGACCAAGGCCATGGACTTGCGGGTCAACTCCCTACCCACCATGTGGGGGGAGAAGATAGTGCTGCGGATCCTCGACTCCTCGGCGGCACGTTTGAATATCGATCAGCTCGGTTATGAGCCCCAGCAAAAAGAGACCTACCTCAAGGCTCTGGCCAAACCCCAAGGCATGATACTTGTCACCGGCCCCACCGGCTCGGGGAAAACGGTCTCCCTCTATACGGGCCTCAATCTCCTCAATACTGCAGAGCGCAATATCTCCACCGCCGAAGATCCGGTGGAAATCAACCTGATGGGTATCAATCAGGTACAGGTTAATCCCAAGGCAGGTCTCACTTTTGCCAGTGCCCTGCGCGCCTTCTTGCGGCAGGATCCGGATGTGGTCATGGTCGGTGAAATCCGCGATCTGGAAACTGCCGAAATCGCCATCAAGGCGGCGCAAACCGGTCACTTGGTACTATCCACTCTGCATACCAATTCGGCAGCCGAAACCCTAACCCGGATGATGAATATGGGCGTTCCGGCGTTTAATATCGCCTCCTCCGTGACGCTGATCATGGCCCAGCGCCTGGCCCGACGTTTGTGCGATAAGTGCAAGGCGCCGGAAGTGATCCCCGCCCATGAGCTGTTAGCCCTGGGCTACTCCCAGCAACAGCTGGATGCCGGATTGCAGTTGTATAAACCCGTAGGGTGCCCGGAGTGTTCCGGTGGCTACAAGGGCCGGGTCGGTATCTACGAGATGATGTCCATGTCCGAGGCCATCGCCAATCTCATCATGGAAGGTGGCAACTCCTTGCAGATCGCCTCCCTGGCGCAGAAAGAGGGGATGCGTACCCTGCGCCAATCCGGACTCGATAAGGCACGGCTGGGCATCACCAGCTTGGCCGAAATCAATCGGGTCACCAGCGGCTAGGTTCACCATGCGGATCTAGCCCCGAATCAATCGCCCTATCGATTAAGCGCCATTTAGAGACAAGGAAGCACCATGGCAGTCACCCCAAGTAGTCGCGACAAGATCGAAGCCAAGAAGTTCTACCCCTATGTCTGGCAGGGCATCAATCGCAAGGGACAAAAAATCTCCGGCGAGATGCAGGGCGAAAACCCCAATCAGGTCAAGGCCGAACTGCGCAAGCAGGGGGTCAATGTCAGCAAGATCAACCGCAAGAGCCAGTCGCTGTTCTCCAAGTATTCCGGCGCCATCAAACCGATGGATATCGCCATGATCTCCCGGCAGATCACCACCATGCTCTCGGCCGGTGTGCCCCTGGTGCAGACCCTGCGTCTGCTGGCCAGCAGCCATGAGAAGACCAGTATGCGCGATCTGCTCAGTGGCATCTGCGCCGAGGTAGAGAGTGGTATTCCGCTCTCCCAGGCGCTAAAAAAACACCCGCGCCATTTCGATGATCTCTACTGCGATCTGGTCGCCGCCGGTGAGCAATCCGGCGCCCTGGAGCAAATCTATGATCGTATCGCTACCTACCGCGAGAAGGCCGAGGCGCTCAAATCCAAGATCAAAAAGGCCATGATGTATCCGGCCGCAGTCCTGGGGATTGCCATCATAGTCACCTCGATCCTGCTTCTGTTTGTGGTGCCGCAGTTTGAAGATATTTTCAAGAGCTTCGGTGCCGAACTACCCGCCTTCACCCAGATGGTGATCGCGCTCTCCCGCTTCTTGCAACACTCCTGGTATTTCATCGCAGGTGGCGTAATACTGGCCGTCTTCCTGTTTGTGCGTGCCCATCGCAACTCGCAAACCGTGCGCGATAAGACCGACAAGGCGCTGCTGAAATTGCCAATTATCGGCATGATCTTGCACAAAGCTTGTATGGCACGCTTTGCCAGCACCCTCTCCACCACCTTTGCTGCCGGTATTCCACTGGTGGATGCCATGGTCTCGGCAGCCGGCGCCTCCGGCAATGCCCTCTATCGGGATGCGGTGATGGCAGTGCGCAACGAAGTGATGGCCGGGATGCAGATGCATATCGCCATGCGCACCGTGGAGGTGTTTCCGGATATGGTCACCCAGATGGTGATGATCGGTGAGGAGTCCGGTAGCATTGACGATATGCTGACCAAGATCGCCGGTATCTACTCCCAGCAAGTGGACGATGCCGTGGATGGCCTCGCCACTCTGATCGAGCCGCTGATCATGGTGGTCTTGGGGGTGCTGGTCGGTGGTCTGGTGGTCGCCATGTATCTGCCCATCTTTAAGCTGGGTAGCGTCATCAAGTAACAGCATCTTTTATGCATCTGGGGCACACGCTGTGGGCCCCTTTTTATTGAGAATTCCCATGCCGTCATTCCACGATCTGGCCTTAGTGGCTGCACAATTCCCCGCCCTCTATCTGGTAACTCTAACCCTGCTCGGGCTACTGGTCGGCAGCTTTTTGAATGTGGTGATCCATCGCCTGCCCATCATGATGGAACGTAGCTGGCAACAGGAGTACCGAGATTATTTTGACGAATCTTCTTCCGATGAGGAGCAATCGACTGCGGCGCCAGAGCGCTTTAATCTGATGGTTCCACGCTCGGCCTGCCCCCATTGCGGCCATGCCATCACGGCGCTGGAGAATATCCCCATCCTGAGCTGGCTGATGCTACGGGGCCGCTGCCGGGGCTGTCAGGCTCGAATTTCTGCTCGCTATCCTCTGGTGGAGTTGTGCACCGGCTTGGCGACTCTGGCTATTGCCTGGCATTTCCCGCTCGGCTGGCCGTTACTCGGCGCCCTGCTGCTGACCTGGACCCTGATCGCCTTGACGTTTATCGATCTGGACAAGATGCTGCTGCCGGATCAACTGACACTCCCCCTGCTCTGGCTGGGTCTGCTGCTCAATATCAGTGGCCATTTTGTCAGTCTGCAAGATGCGGTGTTGGGTGCGATGTTCGGTTACCTAGTGCTTTGGAGCCTGTACTGGAGCTTCAAACTACTGACCGGTAAGGAAGGCATGGGATATGGTGACTTCAAGCTCCTTGCCGCCCTTGGCGCTTGGCTGGGCTGGCAAGCGCTGCCGCTGATCCTGATCCTCTCCTCGTTAGTCGGCGCCATAGTTGGCATCACGCTGCTACTACTGCGTCGTCACCAACAAGGCAATCCCATCCCCTTTGGTCCTTATCTGGCCATGGCGGGCTGGATCGCCTTGCTCTGGGGTAACGACATTACAACCTGGTATTTGCAGAGCCTGCTATGAGGTGTCATCACCGTGAGTAACTGGATCCTCGGGCTGACTGGCGGTATCGGCAGCGGCAAAACCACGGTCGCAAACCTGTTTGCTGCCGAAGGCGTAACCGTAGTGGATGCCGACGCGATTGCCCGAGAACTCGTGGCGCCAGGCCAAACCGCGCTACAGCAGATCGCGGCACACTTTGGGTCCGAGGTCCTCAATGCCGCAGGCGAGCTGGATCGAGCCACTCTGCGTCGCCTTATTTTTGCCGACGCGCAACACAAGCAGTGGCTGAACCAATTGCTGCACCCCCTGATCCGCCAAACTCTGCTGCAGCGCTGCCAGGAGGCGAGCGGCGACTACGTGATCCTGATGGCTCCCCTGTTGTTTGAAAATGGTCTGGATCAGGCCGTCCAGCGCACCCTGTGCATTGATGTCAGCGAGCAGACCCAGATTGCCCGCACCTGTCAGCGGGATGGCAATAGCTCCGAGCTGGTTCAGGCCATCATGGACTCTCAGCTGAGCAGAGCCGAGCGCCTGCAGCGCAGCGATGACCGGATTGACAACGAAGGCAATGACTTCGATGCCTTGCGAGAGCGAGTCAGACAGCTACATATCACCTATTTATCGTTATCTGCTCAACATCCGCAGTGAATGCCATTACACTCTGCGCATCCGAGATAAGAGTCCAAGCCTAATGCTCACCTACGAATTTCCGCTGAATGAAAAGAGTCGTACCTATCTACGATTCGATGCCCTGTTCCAACAATTGAAAAACTGCCAACAACTGGAACAGTCGACCCAGTCGTTCAATTTTTTCAAGGCGCTATTTGATTTCATCGAGCTGTCCGAGCGCTGCGATATCCGCACCGATCTGATGAAAGATCTGGAAAAACAGCGGCAAAAACTGGAAAGCTGGAGCCAGTTGCCCGAGGTGGACCTGAGCAAACTGGCCAGCCTGCAGAGCGAATTAGCAACATTGATTTACGAGTTACCCCGCTCGGTTCGCGCCGGTAGCCGTTTCAAGGAAGACAAATTCCTCTGTGCCATCCGGCAACGCTTTTCCATCCCTGGCGGCCTCTGCCCCTTCGATGTGCCGATCCTGCATCATTGGCTGGGTCTTCCCCTGGAAAAACGTCTGCGAGATAGCCAGGCCTGGGTTCAAGAGCTGGATCTGCTGATGCGCGCCACAGAGCGCCTGCTCCAGCTTTGGCGCGATAGCGGCAGCTTTAGCGCTCAAGTTGCGCGGAATGGTTTTTATCAAGCCAATGCAGAAGGTACCGAGCTGATCCGGCTGCGTGTCGATCCGTCCCAGGGTCATTATCCGACCATGAGTGGCCACAAGAGCCGTTTCGCCGTGCGTTTCCTGCCGTTAGGAGAACTGGAAACCGGCGATATTGAATTTCAGCTGGCCTGCTGTTAGGAGAATGAATATGGTCACCGTAGTCCAATGCCCAACTTGTGGCAAAGCCGTCAGCTGGAATGAGGAAAGCCCGTTTCGCCCCTTTTGCAGCAAGCGTTGCCAACTCATCGATCTCGGGGAGTGGGCTAATGAGGAGAAGCGGATCCCGGCACAAAACCAGGATCCGGATGGCAGCAATAGTGCTTTTGAAGATGAGTACGAAGACTAGGCAAAGAGCCAACCCCACCCCTACCCTTGAAAAAGAAAGCGGAGGGAGTAAAAGCGCCCCCTCACACGAGCAGGGCAGGTCCCCTGACAAGAGGTCGCTTGTCTCCTCTCCCTTTTCAAGGGGAGGCAGGGAGGGGGTCGCTCTTTACAGCCCCATCACTCGTTCGGTGATTGGGCGGTTCGCTTCCGGAAACTCATATTCCAGCAATGACTGCCGATCGACCCATAGTGCGGGTTGACCTTCACGGCCATAAGGTTGGCCGCTAAATGCGGTCACCCGCCAGACATCCAGCAACACCGACTTGTCCGGATAATCGTGTTCAATTTGCAGCAGAGGCTCACTCTGCTGCACCTCGATACCTATCTCCTCGGCTAATTCACGAGCCAAAGCGGCAGGCATGGTTTCACCCGCTTCAACTTTACCGCCAGGAAACTCCCATTTCCCCGCCTGATGCTGCCCATCCGAGCGGCGGCAGATAAACACCTGCCCAGCCGTGTTTTCGACGACCCCGACTGCAACCCAGATCCGTTTCTTTTCCATATCGCCTCACTTTGACTCATAAAAAAGGCGGCCTAAGCCGCCTTTTCCAAACATGCCAATCAGTTAGCTCAATTGGCCATGACACTGTTTGTATTTTTTACCGGAACCACAAGGACAAGGATCATTCCGCCCCACCTTGTCACCACGCACGAAGGGAGTCTGCACCGCAGCAGGGCTGGCAGGCTCGCTTTCGCCCTCTTCATTCAGTGCCGCCGCATCGGCATGAGTGTAGGTGCGCGGGGCTGCCTCAGCACGTCTACGCTGCTCTTCCAACGCATCCACGTCTCGCTCCTGAACCTGAACCCGGCAGATGATAGAGACAACTTCCAGCTTCAAGGTTTCCAGCATCTGGGTGAAGAGCTCGAATGACTCGCGCTTGTACTCCTGTTTCGGATTCTTCTGCGCATAACCGCGCAGATGGATACCCTGCCGCAGATGATCCATGGCCGCCAGATGCTCCTTCCACAGGTTGTCCAGCGTCTGCATCATCACTGACTTCTCGAACTGGTTCATCACCTCATCGCCGACCAGAGCTTTCTTGGCGTTGTATAAGGTTTCAGCTTCCTGGACGATACGCTCGCGCAGCAGCTCTTCATACAATTTGTCATCTTCCGCCAGCCACTGGGTAATCGGCAGAGACAAATTGAAATCCGCTTGCAGGCGCTGCTCCAGCCCTGGAATATCCCAAGTTTCGTCCAGTGAGTGCGGTGTGATGTACTCATCAATCACGCCATCGATGACGTCGGCGCGGATCGCATTGATGGTTTCACTGATGTCGGCCGTATCGAGCAATTCGTTGCGTTGTTCGTAGACCACCTTGCGCTGATCGTTGGCCACATCATCAAATTCCAGCAGATTCTTACGGATATCGAAGTTACGAGCTTCGACCTTGCGCTGGGCATTTTCGATGGCCTTGGTCACCCAAGGATGTTCGATCGCCTCTCCATATTCCATGCCCAGCTTTTTCATCATGCCGGTCACGCGATCGGAGGCGAAAATACGCATCAGAGTATCTTCCATGGACAGGTAGAAACGGGAAGAGCCCGGATCGCCCTGACGACCGGAACGGCCACGGAGCTGATTATCGATACGCCGGGATTCGTGACGTTCAGTACCTATGATATGCAAACCGCCGGCGGCGATAACCTCATCATGGCGCTTCTGCCATTCCGCCTTGGCTGATTCGATCTGCTCGGGAGTAGGGTTGTCGAGCTTATCCAATTCAGCCTGCCAATTACCACCCAGTACGATATCGGTACCCCGACCGGCCATGTTGGTGGCGATGGTGACAGCCCCCGGACGACCGGCTTGAGCCACGATATCGGCTTCCATCGCATGGAATTTGGCATTCAACACCTGGTGCTTGATCCCTTGCTTGTTCAGCACCGAAGAAATCAGCTCCGAGTTTTCGATGGAGATGGTACCCACCAGCACCGGACGCCCTTCGGCAACCCGATCCTTGATGTCCTGCACTATGGCCGCATATTTTTCTTCGGCCGTCAGATAGACCAGATCACCGGAGTCTTTACGCACCATGGGGCGATTCGTCGGCAGCACTACGGTATTGAGGCCGTAAATTTGCTGAAACTCAAAAGCTTCGGTATCCGCAGTCCCGGTCATACCGGCCAATTTGTCATACAAACGGAAGTAATTCTGGAAGGTGATCGAGGCCATAGTCTGGTTCTCGTTCTGGATCTTCACCCCTTCCTTGGCTTCAATCGCCTGATGCAGACCTTCCGACCAGCGACGACCGGTCATGGTACGGCCGGTATGTTCATCGACGATGACGATCTCACCATCCTTGACGATGTAATCCACATCGCGTTCGAATAGGGTATGAGCCCGCAGGGCCGCATTGACATGATGCAACAGGGTTATGTTGGCCGCCGAGAACAGAGAGTCCTCAGCCGACAGCAGCCCATTTTGCTTCAACAACTCTTCCACATAGATCTGACCATTTTCGGTCAACAGCGCCTGACGAGCCTTCTCATCAACCGTATAGTGCTCCTCGCCACGATACTCCTCGCTATCTTCCTTCTCTTGCTTCTGCAGCAAGGGGATCAGCTTGTTGACCTTGATATACAGCTCGGAGCTATCCTCGGCGGCACCAGAAATAATCAGCGGAGTCCGGGCTTCATCGATCAACACCGAATCCACTTCATCGACCAATGCGTAGTACAGCGGACGCTGAACACGCTGTTCTGGTGAGAACGCCATGTTGTCACGCAGGTAATCGAATCCAAATTCGTTGTTGGTGCCGTAGGTAACATCGGCCGCATAGGCTTGATGCTTCTCAGGCGGGCTCATGCCGGGCAGATTACAACCCACGGTCAAACCAAGGAATTCCAGCAATGGACGATTCCATTCGGCGTCCCGTTTCGCCAGATAGTCGTTCACGGTGACTATATGTACGCCCCGACCGGTCAAAGCATTCAGGTAAGCAGGCAGGGTCGCAGTCAGCGTCTTTCCTTCACCGGTTTTCATTTCTGCAATCTGGTTGTTATTCAACACCATGCCGCCCATCAACTGGACGTCAAAATGACGCATGCCGAATACCCGTTTGGAGGCTTCGCGAACGGTCGCAAAGGCTTCCGGCAGCAGTTGCTCCAGCTCTTCGCCCTGCTCGATACGGGCGCGGAATTCGACGGTCTTCGCCTTCAACTCAGCGTCACTCAACGCTTCGAATTGAGGCTCCATGGCATTAATCTGCTTGACGATTTTGCGCAGTTTTTTCAGCGTGCGGTCATTGCTGCTACCAACAATGCGGGTCAGTAAATTTGTAATCATCTCGAACCAACTCTCTGGTTGTACTCTTCTTATTTCATCACAGGATGAAACAGGCCACTCAACAGAACACACGTCCTGACTCAGGACTCATGTATTGCCAAACCAAGAACCAAACTCTGGAAAATAATCAGCTCGCCGTTTTGAACACTTCGCAAGGGTATGGGGTCATTGCGTAAGGATAATCGGGCAAAACGGTGGTTATCTTAACCCATCCCCTGCGGTCAGCTTGCTTCCCCTAGACCATCAATACACGGAAAGCAAACCGATATCACACAACCAAGAGGATATGGTGACATCCGACTCATTATTCAAGTCCACGCCCCATAATAGCGGCGTCGGAAAAACCGAGTCCGACGCCGAGGGTAGCATATCTGGACCGTCGAGTCGTCAGTTGCAAAAAGCCCAAAGAAAAAGGCACCGGGGAGAGAGTCGGTGCCTTTTTACAAAAACGATATGACGCAGCTGATTTACGCGGTAACCCACTGCCCATCGAGGAAGGGGATGGGCGAGGTAACAGCGACATCTTCAAAGGTCACCATTTCCCAGGCTTCGGCATCAGCCAGCATGGTGCGCAACAACTGGTTATTCACCGCATGACCTGTCTTGAAGGCACTGAATTCGCCCAGAATACTGTGATTGCACATATACAGGTCACCCACAGCATCCAGCAGCTTGTGCTTGACGAATTCATCGTCATAACGCAGGCCCTCTTCATTCAGCACTCGATATTCATCCAGTACGACGGCATTTTCCAGACTGCCACCCAACGCCAGATTCTTGGAGTGCATGAACTCGACATCCTTCATAAAGCAGAAGGTACGAGCGCGACTCAGCTCTTTGGCAAAAGCTGCGCCGCTGAACTCCATGCTCAAAGCCTGCTTGCGCGGATCAAATACCGGATGCTGGAAGTCGATGCGCAAATTCATGCGGAAACCGCCAGCATAAGGACGCAATTCTGCCCACTTGTCGCCATCTTCGACCCGCACCGTCTTTTTGATGCGAACAAAGCGCTTCGGCGCATTGAGCTCTTCAATGCCAGCCGATTGCAGCAAGTAGATGAACGGATGGGAGCTACCATCCATCACGGGTAACTCGGGCGCATCGACTTCGACAATCAGATTATCGATACCCAATGCGGCCAAGGCAGCTGACAAATGCTCAACTGTGGAGATCCGGACCCCTTGTTCATTGACCAAGGCCGTACACAGCACTGTATCACGCACCGCAGACGCTTCTGCTTTGATGGTGACAGCAGGCTCAAGGTCGCTGCGCACATAAAGGATACCGGTATTAGCTGGTGCCGGGCGGAAGGCTACAGAAACCTTGCGTCCAGAGTGCAGACCAACGCCAGTAGCTTGTACGCTTTTCTTGAGAGTACGTTGTTTAATCATCAATTCACCTCGATCAGCCGGGTGGTCGGACCAACCCTTCGCATGCATATTAACATACGAGTTGCGCAAATGCTAATCACGTCACATTCCTGACGCATTCCGCAATTAATCTGCTTGTTTGCGCAGAAAAGCAGGAATGTCCAGATAGTCCGGCTCGGCACGGGCTTGTACCGGCTCGGCATTGACAGCTTTTGGCCGCTCATCGTACTGAGGCATAGGATTATCCTGCATCAGGGAGCGTAACGGACGCTCACTCTTCTGGGCATTCTTCACCAGCGTGATTTCCGGCTTGCGATCCTGGCCAATACCGGTCGCAACCACGGTCACACGCAGCTCATCCTGCATGTTTGGATCGATTACGGCACCCACCACCACAGTCGCATTCTCAGAGGCAAACGCCTTGACGGCATTACCCACAATTTCGAACTCTTCCATGGTCACATCCATACCAGCGGTGATGTTGACCAGAATGCCGCGAGCGCCGGCCAGATCGACATCTTCCAACAGCGGACTAGAGATCGCCTTCTCGGCTGCTTCTTCCGCCCGATCGTCACCGCGTGCATGACCGGTACCCATCATGGCGGTACCCATTTCCCGCATAACAGTGCGCACGTCAGCAAAGTCGACGTTGATCAGACCCGGACGGGTGATCAGCTCGGCGATCCCTTGTACGGCACCCAGCAACACATCGTTGGCCGCCTTGAATGCTTCGAGCAGGCTGACGCCCTTGCCCAGAACCTTCAGCAACTTGTCGTTCGGGATTGTGATCAGCGAGTCAACATGCTTGGAGAGCTCTTCGATCCCTTGCAGGGCATAGCTCATCCGCTTCTTGCCTTCAAAGTTGAAGGGCTTGGTCACGACAGCAACCGTCAGGATACCCAACTCCTTGGCGACTTCGGCCACCACAGGAGCGGCACCAGTTCCAGTACCACCACCCATACCAGCAGCAATGAACACCATGTCTGAGCCTTCCAGCATCTGGCGGATATCGTCACGGTTCTCCAGAGCGGCTTCGCGACCGATCTCTGGGTTTGCACCAGCACCCAGGCCCTTGGTGATATTGCCACCAATTTGCACTGTGGTTTCGGCGCCGGAATTGCGCAACGCCTGAGCATCGGTATTGATGGCAATAAAATGCACACCTTCGATGCTTTCACGCACCATGTGCTCAACAGCATTACCACCACCACCACCGACACCAATTACTTTGATGACGGCATCATCACCCTGGCTTCCTACCGGTTCAAAAGTAAACATGATTCTCTCTCCGCACTATTTGCTTACTCGCAAAATCTAAAACTCGCCGCGTAGCCAATTGCTGACCCGCTGGAACAAGCCACCAACGCTCGCTTTGACGTTACTATCCCTGCTTCCTTTGGACTGGTGAAGCTTGCCATATTGCAACAGACCCACGGCGGTCGAGAAGACCGGCGCCTGTACATAGTCCGTCAGGCCACGAATGTTTTCGGGTTCACCGACACGCACCTGGCACTGGAAAATCTGTTCGGCACATTCGACTATGCCCTCAATCTGCGCGGCACCGCCAGTCAAGACCACACCGGCAGCCAACTGGTGTTTGACGCCCTGCATCCGTAACTCATTTTGCATTCTGGATATTTCATCCTGCACCAACCCCAGCAACTCGCTGTAACGGGGCTCGATCACCTCCGCCAGCGTCTGCCGTTGCAGGCTGCGCGCAGGTCGGCCACCGACGCTCGGCACTTCGATGGTATCTTCTTTACTGACCAGACGACCTAGGGCACTACCGTACCGCACCTTGATGGCTTCTGCATCAACTGGCGGTGTCCCGAAGGCATAAGCAATGTCACTGGTCACAGTATTACCCGCGTAAGGGATCACCTTGCTGTAACGCAGGGCGCCACCGGTAAACATGGCGATATCCATGGTGCCGCCGCCCATATCAACGACACAGACACCTAGCTCCTTCTCATCCGGAGTCAAAACCGCATAGCTGGACGCCAACGCCGAGAAAATCAGCTGATCCACACGCAAGCCGACCCGCTCGACACATTTCTCGATGTTCTTGACCATGTCGTTGTGACAGGTGATTAGATGAACCTTGGCCCCCATCCGCACCCCGGACAAACCAATCGGGTTTTTAATCCCCTCCTGGTAGTCAATGGAGTACTCCTGCGGCAACACGTGCAACACGCGATGCTCTTCCGGCAGGCGTACCGATTTGGCGGTATGGATGACGTTATCGACATCTTCCTGGCTCACCTCTTCATCGGAGATGGGGACCATGCCCTTCTCGTTACGGCACTCGATGTGACGCCCGGAGACCCCGAGAAATACCGATGAGATATGGCAGTCCGCCATCATCTCCGCTTCATCAACCGCCCGCTGCAGTGACTTGACCACTGATTCCAGATCATTGACCCCGCCTTTATCCATGCCGCGCGCCGAGTGAGTACCCAAGCCGATAATATTGATCTCGCCATCCGGCAAAACCTCTCCCACTAATACGGCAACCTTAGTGGTGCCGATATCAAGTCCGACTATCAGGTTTCTGTCCGCGGTCTTGGTCATTGCCAGTCCCTTCAATTGGTTTCCAACCTACAGCAATTCCAGTGTCGTAGCGCATGTCCAGATAGGCGATTTGATCTCGCATCTCCAGCAAGGGATAGACATCGATAAAGCGCTGTAGACGCGCTCTTGCATCACCCCGCCCGAGTATCAATCTGGGCCCCCCCTTGACCTGCAACTCCCAGGAGTGGCGTTTGGTCAGATTGAGAGACTCGATATGATAGCCGTTCAGAGCCAAAATTCGTTCAGAACTCTTATATTCATCCCAGATCCGCTCGGCCATATCATCCGGGCCCGAAAGCTTCACCAGTGGACGCTTCAAACGCTCTAACGGCGCTTTGAAAATTCCGCCCTTGTCACTGAGCAACCGATCCTCACCCCATAACGCCAAGGGCGATTGCTCCACCACATAGACGTACAACAGAGCAGGCCAGCGTTTCCGGATCGAGGCCTGGTCTACCCAGGGCAAGTCTTCAATCCGCTGCTGGATCTGATTTACATCCAGCTTGAAAAAATTACTGACCGCAGGCTCGTCGCGCAGCGCCGAACGTACATCCTCGACCGTGACATAATCCAGCTTGCCCTGGACCACTAAGCCACTGACCGGGATCCGGTCCTCTTCAAAAAACCAGCGTTTTAAATCGGTGACCGCCGAGCTCAAGCCAAAAATAACGGCCACAAAAAACAACACGCCAAACAAAAACTCACCGCGGGTACGCATGACTGTTCCACTCATCTTGCTGCGCCTACCCCTGCCCAAGCCATTGTCGATGCCGCTTATTTGTTACGAGATGCTGCATCGCTAAAAATCAAGTGCGCCATTATATCGGCCGACCACGTCCGGTCAAAACACCACATGTAAAAACCGGGCCGAACATCAGTCATTTTGTTTCATTTGTTGCACATTGAGCTGCAAATCCGCCAAGGTACGGGCCAGAGCCCCGACATTGCCTGCCCCCTGAGTCAATACCAAATCGCCTTCAGCCAACAATCCGGCCAGCACCCCGGGAACTTCGGCGGTGGTCGCCACAAACACCGGATCCAGTTGACCGCGCTGACGAATGGAGCGACACAGAGCCCGACTGTCAGCGCCCGGGATCGGCTCTTCACCGGCGGCATACACATCCAGCAAGATCAGCACATCCACCTTCGACAACACTTCAGCGAAATCTTCGTACAGATCCCGAGTCCGGGTGTAGCGGTGCGGTTGGAAAATCATCACCAGACGCCGTTCCGGCCAGCCGGCGCGTACCGCATTGATGGTGACCCGGACCTCGCTGGGATGATGGCCATAATCGTCCACCAGCATCACCTGTCCCTGACCGGTGGCAAACTCTCCATAGTGCTGGAAGCGACGACCAACCCCCTCAAAGCGAGATAACGCTGCGGTGATGGCCTCATCGTCAATACCATCCTCGGTTGCGACGGCAATCGCCGCTGCCGCATTCAGGGCATTATGGCGACCCGGCAAATTCAGGGTAACCGCCAACAAGGAGCCATCCTGGCGTCGAACCTTGAAGCTACTGCGGTTGTGATCCTGCACGAAATCCAGAACCTGGACATCCGCATCATCGCTATAGCCATAGGTAATGGTGGCGCGACCAATATCGGGCAGCAATCCGCGGATCACCGGATCATCGATGCACACCACAGCTAGACCATAAAACGGCAGGTTATGCAGGAACTCGATGAAAGTTGCCTTGAGCTTGTTGAAGTCACCACCATAGGTATCCATATGGTCGGCTTCGATATTGGTCACGATGGAAACCATCGGCTGCAGATGCAAGAAGGAGGCATCGCTCTCGTCAGCCTCGGCAATCAGATAACGGCTGGATCCCAGACGGGCGTTGGTTCCCGCGCTATTTAGCAAACCGCCGATCACAAACGTCGGATCCCGATCCGCTTCGGCATAGATACTGGAGACCAGACTGGTGGTGGTCGTCTTGCCATGGGTACCGGCGATCGCGATCCCGTGGCGGTAGCGCATCAGTTCAGCCAGCATCTCGGCCCGACGCACCACCGGAATGCGCAGCTCACGAGCGGCAACCACTTCCGGGTTGTCGCTCTTGATGGCGGTCGACACTACCACCACGCTCGCGCCAGCTACATGGCTGGCTTCATGACCGATAAAGATAGTAGCGCCCAACTGATTCAGTCGCTGGGTCACCGCATTGTTGGCGATGTCCGAGCCAGAAATCTGGTAGCCTTCGTTGGCCAGAACTTCGGCAATACCGCCCATACCGGCGCCGCCAATACCGATAAAATGAATACGGCGCACCCGGCGCATTTCCGGGATCATGGTACGTAGTTTTGCCAGTTCAACCTTTGTCATGCTCTTCTCTCATTATTTGACTAGTTGTCTACACACGGCAGCAACCCGCTCCGTGGCATTCAATATGGCAACGCGGCGAGCCGCTTGTGCCATACCGACTAATTGTTCCCGGTGCCGGTTCAGTTCTTCGACCTTGTGTGCCAGTCGGGTTGGCGTCAGCTCCCGTTGCGGCAACAACAAGGCCGCACCTTCGCGGGTCAGACTCTCGGCATTGCGGGTCTGGTGATCATCCACCGCATGGGGCAGCGGCACAAAAATAGCAGGTATGGCTGCTGCGGCCACCTCCGCCACGGTCAAGGCCCCCGCCCGGCAGATAATCAAATCCGCCCACTGATAGGCTTGCGCCATATCGGTAATAAACTCACTCACCTCGACATCGCCGACGCCGAGATCGCGATAACGCATCTCGACTGCGTCAACATTGCCCTTGCCGGTCTGATGACGAATTCGGACCTGATCGACAACAGCCAACGCCTGGGGCACCACCTCATTGAGTACCCGGGCGCCGAGACTACCACCGATAATCAAGACCTGCAGCGGTTGTTGATGATCCGAGAGCTTCAAGGGTTGCTCCGCCAGAGCCACGACTTCGGCGCGCACCGGATTTCCCACCACATCCCCCGCTATCTGGCGTCCGAAAGCCCCCGGAAAACCCATCAGCACACGGCTGGCTAGACGAGACAACAGTCGGTTGGTCATGCCTGCGGCCGCATTCTGCTCATGCAGCACCAACGGAATGCCAGCCAGCCAGGCAGCAATGCCGCCAGGACCAGCCGCAAATCCGCCCATTCCCAACACCAGATCCGGTTGTAGGGACTTGATTACCCGACGAGCTTGCCAGATGGATTTGAGAATACGCCAAGGTGCCATGCACAGGCGTCGCAGGCCATTACCTCGCACGCCTTGGATATCGATAAACGAGATCGGATAACCATGAGCCGGTACGAGCTGCGCTTCCATACGATCGGCTGTTCCCAACCAGTGGATCTGCCACCCTTCAGCCTGCAGCTGATGGGCTACCGCCAATCCCGGGAAGACATGCCCTCCAGTACCGCCCGCCATAATCAGCAGTGTTTTGCTCATACGGCTCCCTTTTGTAACACTTGTACCCGATCCCGCCGCATCTCGAAATCAATGCGCAGTAACAGGGCGACGGCAATGCTCATCGCAATCAGACTGGAGCCACCGTAGCTGACCAGCGGCAAGGTCAATCCTTTGGTCGGCAGCATGCCAGCCGCAGCCCCAACGTTAATCACGGTCTGAAAACCAAACCAGATGCCAATCCCGCAGCCAACATAGCCCTCAAAGAACTTCTTCTCTTGCAGGGCTATGTAACCAATCTGCAAGGCTTTGAACACCAGAGCCAGTTGCAATGCCAGTACGATCAGTACTCCGAGATAACCCAGCTCTTCACCCAAAATGGCAAATACGAAGTCGGTATGCGCTTCCGGCAAATACTCGAGCTTCTGCACCGAATTCCCCAGCCCTTGGCCGAAGAAACCACCGCGACCGAAAGCCATCAAGGATTGCGTCAACTGATAGCCACTGCCAAAGGGATCGGCCCAAGGGTCCATGAACGAGGTCACCCGCCGCATCCGATAGGGTTCAAACAGGATCAGCATGACCAGCGCTGCCACTCCCATGAGGATCATCAAGGCAAACTGGATCACCCGGGCTCCCGCCAGAAACAACAGTCCCAGCGTGGTCACAAACAGCACCACCACAGAGCCCAAATCCGGTTGAGCCAACAGCAACAACGCCATGCAGAACACCAGCGCCAGGGGTTTAACGAAACCGGTAAAGCGTCCGCGGACTTCGTCAATGCGACGCACCAGATAGCCGGAGAGGTAGGTGATGAGCACCAGCTTGGCGGTTTCAGCCGGTTGCAAATTAAAGGGCCCCAATGGCAACCAGCGCTTGGCACCATTCACGCTGTGTCCAGCCACCAGCACCAGGAGCAACATCAGGATGGAGAAAATCAACAACTGGCCACCCCATTGCTGCCAATAACGAACTGGCACATACAGGGTTCCAACACCACACAGCAAACAGAGCACCAGGAAGATCAGATGCCGTTTGACGAAGAAAAATGCATCATTCTGCAACGACACCCCTTCGGTGATCGACGCAGACGCCACCATGACCAAACCGACACTCATCAGACTGAAGGCCAGTACCAACAATTGTCGATCGTAAATCGACTGCCGTTCCGGCACCAGCCATCGCCAGATCCAGGCGAACATCTGACTCATAGCGCCTCCACCAGAGCCGTGAAGCACTCGCCACGTTGCTCGAAATTTTTGAACATATCCAGACTGGCGCAGGCAGGAGCCAGCAACACCCAATCACCGGGCTGCGTCACGGCCTGGGCACGGGCCACCGCCGCGGCCAAATCCGCCACACGCTCGGTCTGCGGACCAAGAGCACACAGCAGATCAGCATCCTGACCAAAACAGAGCATCAGATCGATGCCGTGACCAAGCAGCGCTTGCAGCGGCGCAAAATCCTGTCCCTTGCCCTGACCACCAGCGATGAGGATCAAGCGACCCTGCACGGCCTCCGCCAGGCCTGCGACTGCCGCCAAGGTGGAGCCGACATTGGTGGCCTTGGAATCGTTGATCCAGCGCACACCCTGATATTCACGAACAAACTGGCAGCGATGGGGCAGGCCGCTGAAGCGACGCAGCACCGCCAGTTGCGCGGCGCGCGGTACAGCCACAGCATCACACAGCGCCATGGCCGCCAGTGCATTCATCTGGTTATGGGCACCGACAATATTCAATTCCGCGACTGGCAGTTGAGGCTCACCCTCTACCGCCAGCCAGAGTGCCCCCTGATGCTGGACTCGGCCATACGAGGCCGCATCCAGCCCGAAACTTTGCCACACGCTTCCCGTTTGAGGCTGGGTAGCATGGTCGTCCCGGTTGACCAGGATGTGCTGTGCTCCGGCATATATCCGTTGCTTGGCCGCCAGGTAGCCCGCCATGCCGTCATACCGATCCAGGTGGTCTTCGCTGAGATTGAGGATGGTCGCAGCGGCCGCACGCAGAGAATGAGTAGTTTCCAACTGGAAGCTGGAAAATTCGAGCACATACAGATCGCAAGGCTCCAGTAACAGATCCAGCGCGGGAGTGCCGATATTGCCGCCCACCCCTACGTTGATCCCGGCCTCGACCGCCATCTCCCCTACCAGAGTCGTAACGGTACTCTTACCATTGGAGCCGGTGATCGCGACTATGGGCGCCCGGGCATCGCGGACAAACAGCTCGATGTCACCGATAATCTCGACACCTGCAGCGGCCGCCGCCTGGAGCGCCGGAGTCGCCAGCGCGATCCCGGGGCTGGCGATGATGAGCTCGGCCTGAGTCAGCAATGCCACATCCAGTTCGCCACAACGCAACTCGACACCAGCAGGCAACTCCTGACGTCCCGGTGGATTGGCACGGGTATCCAGCACCATAGGAGTGATCCCCTGGCGCAGAAAGTAATGCACACACGAAAGACCCGTTTTACCCAGTCCGAGAATGACCACCTTGCTCATCTGCGTTTGTTACCTCAGTTTCAGGGTCACCAGACCCAGCAGAACCAGAACCAGCGTAATGATCCAGAAACGCACAATCACTCGCGGCTCTGGCCAGCCTTTCAATTCATAGTGGTGATGGATCGGAGCCATGCGGAAAATGCGCTGTCCGCGCAGCTTGTAGGAGCCAACCTGCAGGATCACCGATAGGGTCTCCATCACAAACACCCCACCCATGATCACCAGCAAGAACTCCTGACGAATCAAGACGGCGATCACCCCCAGCACACCGCCCAGGGCCAGCGAACCCACGTCGCCCATGAACACCTGTGCCGGATAGGTGTTAAACCAGAGGAAACCCAACCCGGCACCGACGATGGCGGTACAGACGATTACCAGTTCGGAGGCATTGGCGATGTAGGGAATATGCAGATATTCAGCAAAATTGACGTTGCCGGTCGGCCAGGCGACCAGAGCCAAGCCCGCAGCCACCATCACAGTCGGCATGATAGCCAGACCATCGAGACCATCAGTCAGATTCACTGCATTGGACGAGCCGACAATCACCAGATAGCACAGCGGGATGAACAGCAGCCCCAGCTCCGGCATGAAATTCTTGAAGAACGGCAGCACCAGCGTGGTCTGGGCATCACTGCCCGCTGAAGCGTAGAGATAGATACCGACCGCGAGCGCGACCAAGGATTGCCAGAAGTACTTCCAGCGCGCAATCAATCCCTTGGTGTCCTTGCGCACCACTTTGCGGTAATCATCGACAAAACCGATGGCACCATAACCGACGAGCACAAACAGCACGACCCAGACATAGGGGTTGCTGAGTTTGGCCCACAGCAGCACCGAGATCAGGATCGAGGCCAGGATCATCAAGCCACCCATGGTTGGCGTGCCGCGCTTGCTGAAATGGGACTCGGGGCCATCGTTACGCACCACCTGCCCAATCTGCAGCAGTTGCAGGCGGCGGATCAGATGCGGTCCCATCCACAGGGCAACACCCAGCGCGGTCAGGATCGCCATGATGGCGCGGAAGGTCAGATACGAGACCACATGAAACAGCGAAATATAGGGCGTCAGATACTCCGCCAGCCAGACTAACATGCCTGCTCCTTAATGTTTTTCACGAACTCAATCACCTCTTCCATGCGTGCACTGCGCGCGCCCTTGGCCAGCAAGGTAATCGCCGGATGTTGTAGCAACAACTCGCCGAGGGCCGCCAACAGCGCTGCTTTATCCGCAAAGTGCTGTCCCCCTGCCTCGGCAGAGGTCAAAGCCGACAACTTGCCCACTGTGTAGACGGCATCCAATTTCGCCTGCCGCGCATGTTCGCCAATCCGGCGATGCTGAGCCTCGGCCTCGAGCCCCAGCTCGCCCATATCGCCAAACACCAGCACCCGATAATCTGGCATGGCAGCCAGAGTGTCGATGGCAGCCAGGACCGATTCCGCACTGGCGTTGTAGGTATCATCAATCAGAGTGATCCCAGGCAGATGATGGACACACAAGCGCCCCTTGACCGGCTGCATCGCCTCCAGCCCCCGCTTGATCACGGTTAGCCTGACGCCCAGAGATTCGGTGGCCGCGGCGGCTGCCAGCGCGTTCGCGATATTGTGACGTCCCGGGATCGGTAGCCGCACATCCATCTCGCCCTGCGGGCTGACCAGAGTAAAACTACAGCAGCCGGAGGCATCGGTGCTGATATCCCGCGCCAAAAAATCCGCGCGGCGGTTATTCAGACCAAAGCTGAGCAGATTAGGCTCCAGATCGGCACACCAGTGGCTATAAAACTCACTATCGGCATTGACGATGGCCATGCCGCGATCATCCAGGCCATTGAAGATTTCTGACTTGGCCAGGGCCACGCCTTGCAAAGAGCCAAACCCTTCGAGATGAGCCGCGGCGACGTTGTTAATCAACGCCACATCGGGTTTCACCAAAGAGGTGGTCCAGGAAATTTCTCCCGGATGGTTGGCACCCAGCTCCAGCACGGCATACTGGTGCTCCGGTGTCAGACGCAGCAAGGTCAACGGCACACCAATTTCATTGTTCAAATTGCCCTGGGTCGCGAGCACAGGACCGCACTGACCCAGGATCGCCGCACACATCTCTTTGACCGTGGTCTTGCCACAGCTGCCGGTAATAGCGATCACCTTAGGGATTAACCGATTGCGCACCATGGCACCGAGCTGGCCCAGGGCGTAACGGGTATCGGCCACCAGCAGTTGCGGACAATCCAACGCCAGCGGCTCACTGACCAGCAGAGCTGCCGCCCCATCAGCCACCGCTTGAGGACAGAAATCATGGCCATCGAAACGTTCGCCCTGCAGGGCAACGAACAAGCAACCCGAGCTCACCTGCCGGCTGTCGGTGGTAACCGCAGTTATGGTGGCGTCATCCCCTTGGAGAGTAGCCCCCAGTGTCTTGGCGATATCCTGTAATGACAGCGGGATCATGCCTGCTCCTTCAATAATCGTGCGACCGTATCTCGATCGCTATACATCAATTTTTGCTTACCGATGATCTGGTAATCCTCATGGCCTTTGCCCGCCACTAGGATTAAATCACCGGCCTGCGCCTGCTCCAATGCTCGCTGGATAGCCAGAGGCCGCTGATGTTCGACCAGCAGACGTTCCGGATGCTGCAGGCCAGCCTGCATGTCGGCGATAATCAGCGCCGGATCTTCGGTCCGGGGATTGTCATCGGTCAGGATCGCCACATCCGCCAAGCGCTCGGCGATAGCCGCCATCATGGGGCGCTTGCCCCGATCCCGATCGCCGCCACAACCGACCAGGCAGAACAGGCGCCCGCGACAATGTAGCCGCGCCGCCTCCAGGGCTTTTTCCAGACCATCCGGGGTATGGGCGTAATCGACTACCACCAGAGGTTGCTCGCCCCCCCCGAAGCACTCCATCCGGCCGGTGACCGGTAGCAGTCTTCCCGCGACGGCCAACAGCGTCTTGATGTCGTATCCCAGAACCAGCAGACACGCCAGCGCCGCCAGGGCATTGGCCACATTGAAGCGGCCCAGCAAGGGCGCGGATAATACTCCGTTTCCCCACGAGGATCGAATCTCGGCCGAAAAGCCCCGGTCATGAAAGGTCAACGCCATGGCTTCAATGAAACGACCACCCCGAGGTGCGGATCCTGCCGTCAGGCTATAGGTCACCGCCTCCGGGATCTCGCTCAGCCACTGCTGCGCTACTTCGTCATCGGCATTGAGCACACAATCCTGTGCCGGCAGTCCACGAAACAGGCTGCGCTTGGCGGTCGCATAGGCCGCCATGGTGCCGTGATAGTCGAGATGGTCCCGACTGAGATTGGTAAACGCCGCCACCGCAAAGGGCAACGCTGCCACACGATGTTGCACCAAACCGTGAGAAGAGACTTCCATGGCCACCAGATCTGCGCCCTGAGCCAGTTGATGTGCGAGCTCTTGCTGGATAGCCACAGCGCTGGCGGTGGTATTTTCACAGGGTGCCAGTTGGCCAAACAGACCATTGCCTATGGTTCCCATCACACCGGCCACTCCGCCCAACAAGCTGCGCCAATTGGCGATCAGCTGGGTGGTGGTGCTCTTGCCATTGGTTCCCGTTACCCCGACCAGTTGCAGTTGCTGGGCGGGCTCACCGTAGAAACGCCCAGCCAAAGCCGACAAGTGAGAAGCCAATTCTGGAACCGGAATGCACGGAATGTCACAGGGGGGCAACGAGAAGGTCGCATCAGGCTGATACAACACGGCAGCGGCGCCTAAGGCAACCGCTGCCGGAATATAGTCACGGCCATCGACCGCATGTCCTTTGAGGGCGATAAACAGGTCGCCGGGCTGAACGGCCCGGCTATCGAGTTGCATCTGCCGCAGCGGGAGACTGTCTGCCAGTATTCCGAGCGGAGCAAGCAAGGCATCAAGTGTGAGGGACAACTTTAACCTCCTGACGAGCCAGGCTAATTTGGGGTTTATTGGGGTCTATGGTCTGGGGGGCATCCGGGGGCACGTTATACAACTGCAAGGCGCCGCTCATCACTTCCGCGAAGGTAGGCCCAGCCACCATGCCACCATAATAGGCGCCCGCTTGCGGCTCGTTGATGATGACGACCATAGCAAACCGGGGATTGGAGACCGGCGCAAAACCGGCAAAAGTACCGACGTAATCCTTGCCATATCCACCAGCTATCGCCACCTTGGCGGTCCCTGTCTTACCGGCAACCCGATAACCTGGAACTTCCGCCTTGGTGCCGGTACCGCCATGCTCTACCACCGACTCCAGTTGCAGCATCACCGCCTCGGCATCCTTGCGGGATACCACTTGCTCGCCCTGCGGCGCCTCATTGACCTTGAGGATGGAAATCGGCTTGCGAATGCCCTTATTGGCCAGAGTGGCGTAGGCCGAAGCCAACTGCAGCGGCGTAATGCGCAGCCCGTAGCCAAAGCCTAAAGTGGCGCGTTCAATCTCGGACCAGCGACGCCGGACTGGCAGCATACCGGAACTTTCGCCCATCAGACCGGTTCCGGAATCCACACCCAGACCAAACTGCGTCAAGGTATCCACGATCTGCTGCGGTGGCATCCGCAAAGCAATATGCGCCATGCCGATGTTGGAAGAAAACTTGAGAATATCACCCAGATTGCCCTGTGCCATGCGATGGCTATCGGTGACTCGTTTGCCACCGATATTGAACGGGCGAGTATCGAACACTTCGCTCCAGTTGGTGATGCCATGCTCCAGCGCACTGACTGCCACCAGCGGTTTGAGGGTCGACCCTGGCTCGTAGGTATCGGTCACCGTTCGGTTACGCGCACGAAAGCCTTGATATTGGCCGCGATTGTTCGGGTTGTAGGAGGGAGTATTGACCATGGCCAGCACCTCTCCGGTGGTGACGTCCAGCAACACCAAGGAGCCAGAAGTGGCCTTGTTGACCTCGGTCGCATACTTGAGCGAACTATAGGCCAGAGACTGGAGGCGCTGGTCGATACTCAGCACCAGGTTATTGGCTTTCTTGCCTTCCTTGACGATCCCGATGTTCTCAATGACTCGGCCTTGGCGATCCTTGCGGACCTTGCGCTCAGCCGGCACGCTGGAGAGCCACTCATTGAAACTGCGTTCGACCCCTTCAATGCCGGAACCGTCAATATTGGTCATGCCGACAATGTGGGCGCTGATTTCGCCCGCCGGATAGTAACGACGGGATTCCCGACGCAGATAGACGCCGCCCAGTTTCAGCTTGCTGACATACTCCGCCACGGCCGGAGTGATCTGCCGCTGCAAATACACAAAACGACGCCGGGGATCGGCGATCCGCGACGTCAGCTCTTTGACATCGATCCCCAGCACCTCGGCTAATGCCTGCCAAGCCCGGGTGTTATCCAGACTGCCGCTTTCATGTACCGCCTTGGGATCGGCCCAGACCGCTTGTACCGGCACCGAAACCGCCAACTGCTCGCCATTACGGTCGGTCACCATGCCACGTCCGCTTTCGTCCGCCGTGGTCCGCAATGAACGCAGATCACCCTCCAGACGCAGGCGATCCGGATCCACAATCTGGATCCAGCCGGTACGGACAACCAAACCGGCAAAACCCAGCAAAATAAATGCAATCACCGTCAGAAACCGCCATTGCGGTAAGCTGTGATCCGGCTTTTTGGCTTTACGTTTTACACTCATGGCTGGTTGATGATCTGTTCCTTAAGCGGCGACGGACGCGCCATTTGCAACTTGCTCTTGGCGATATCACTCACTCGGGAGTGCTCCGCCAACGCATTTTGCTCCAGTAGCAAGTGGCGCCATTCAATATCCAGTTTGTCCCGCTCATCCTGAAGTTGGTTCAGAGTGATCGTGAGCAAACGGGTCTCGTTGGTCACCACTATGGTGGTCATGGCCGATGCGATGATCGACAGCACCAGAATCACCTGAAATTTATGTCGTCCCAGATCCCGCAGGATTTCCAGTGCCAGATTGATACGGGTATCCATCCCTACTCCTGCAACCGCTCCGCCACTCGCAACACGGCACTACGAGAACGAGGATTCCCGTCAATCTCGGCGTCGCTGGGCTTCATGGCTTTGCCAATACTCTTCATGGTCCGGCCGACGGCCAGTTGAGCCTCGGTCAACGGCAGCCCTCGCGGTATCTCAGGACCTTTTTCCTGTTTACGAATGAACTGTTTGACCAAACGATCCTCGAGAGAGTGAAAGCTGATGATTGCCAGCCGTCCCGCGGGAGCCAAAACGGTCAGCGCTCCCTCCATCGCTCGTTCCACCTCTTCCAGCTCGGAATTGATATAGATACGAATGGCCTGAAAACTACGGGTGGCCGGATGCTTGTTCTTCTCTTTGTTGGGGATCAGCCGGGCAATCAGCTCTGCCAGTTGCCGGGTGCGCGTAAATGGCTTCTCCACCCGATCATGGACAATGGCGCGGCCGATCTTCTTGGCGAAACGTTCCTCGCCGAACTCCTTGAGCACCCAGGCGATATCGTCGGCCTCAGCCTTGGCTAGCCAGTCGGCGGCACTGATACCGGAGGTCGGATCCATGCGCATATCGAGTGGACCATCCTTCTGGAAACTGAAGCCGCGTTCGGCATCATCCAGCTGTGGTGAGGAGACCCCTAAATCCAGCAGCAGACCGTCGATCTTGCCCACGAGATCCCGCTCGGCCAGATAACCGACCAGTCCTGAGAAAGCGCCCGGGATCATCTCGAAACGGGGATCGTCAATCCGCTGCGCTTCGGCAATCGCTAATGGATCCCGGTCGATGGCCAATAAGCGCCCATTCGGACCTAACTTCGACAAAATAAGACGCGAATGACCACCTCGGCCAAAGGTGCCATCGACATAGATACCGTCCGGTTTGATCGCCAACGCATCAACCGCTTCATGCAACATGACGGTCACATGGCTAAAAGTCTGTTCCATGGTTACAGTGAGAAATCCCGTAAATTGTCTGATTGGGACCAGTCGGCCGCAGGCAGGGACTCAAGATCCGCATCTACCTGTGCCAACCAGCCTGCTTCGCTCCAGATCTCGAACTTGTTCAATTGCCCGACCAGCATCACCTGCTTATCCAGCGCGGCATGTTGGCGCAATGGGGCTGGAACCAGAAAACGGCCATTACCATCCAGTTCGCATTCGCTGGCATACCCCAGCAACAAGCGTTGTAACCGCCGTTCCAGCGGGTTCACATTCGAAAGAGCCTTGAGCTTTTTTTCAATCTCCTCCCATTCCGTTAATGGATAGAGGAGCAGACAGGGATGACTAATATCGATGGTGCAAACCAGCTGGTTTTGGCATTCGTCACGCAGCCATTCACGATATCGGGTTGGCAGAGCCAAACGACCTTTAGTATCGAGAGTGATGGCGTGAGCCCCGCGTAGCATAAGATGCCTTCCTGCTGATCTACTTTATTCCACAATAAACCACTTTTCCCCACGCAAGAGTGTAAGGATGCCCCCCCGGCTTTGCAAGGGAGCAAATGGCTGCAAGCCGCGATATTACTGGCGTTCCACCGAGTAAATCGCTAAAAGGCGCTTATTTTTCAGGTAAATGGCAAGCGGCAAGCAATGCCGGGAAATGCGAGAGAACTCACGAATTCTTTACATGGCCATCACCAGCTTTCCTGGATACCGCACTCAATCTGTGATTCGGCATGCTGGAAAGCCACAGTGGGACTCGTAAGGCCCATCGCGAAGCATAAAAAAACCCGGAATACGCGTCGCGTAATCCGGGTTTCCTGTTCAAGAGGGGAGTCGGCCGGTAAGCCGGGTTCTGTGCCGCTTGCGCGGTAGCAGTCATTCCTCTAGGCCAGCAATCGCTCACTGGCTCAAGCAACCTACCCGCCCCCAACGCGGGCCGCGCCAATGGGGGCCTATTTGGTCTTGCTCCGGGTGGAGTTTACCGTGCCACGAACTGTTGCCAGTCGCGCGGTGCGCTCTTACCGCACCCTTTCACCCTTACCTGATCCCTGACGGGCCATCGGCGGTTTGCTCTCTGTTGCACTAGTCGTAGGCTCACGCCTCCCAGGCGTTACCTGGCACCCTGCCCTATGGAGCCCGGACTTTCCTCTCCCCTGTCCGTCTACCCGAAGGTACAACGACAAGGCAGCGACTGCCCTGGCCAACTCCGGCGCGGATTATAGGGCTTATGTCCCTTCAGAGTAAACAGAAGCCTGCTCTAATCCCAGTTTATACAGCGCGTTCTTCTTCACTCCGTGGATCTCGGCGGTTAACGCCGCAGCCCGCTTCAGTGGCAGCTCCTTCTGTAACAGCGCCAGCGTACGCAGCACTTCGCTGGGAATGGCATCCGGATCCGGCTTGGCGCCTGCGATCATCAGCACTATCTCTCCCCGGCAGCGGTTGCTGTCCGCAGCCAACCACTCGACCATGGCCGGAGCCGGCAGCGACTGAAAACTCTCGAAGGTTTTGGTCAACTCACGCGCCACCACGATTTGTCGTTCGCCATAGAGTCGAGCCAGAGCCTGCACTGTCTCGAGCAAGCGGCGCGGTGATTCATAGAAGATCAAGGTCCGGGTCTCATCCTGCAATTGGGTCAGCCGATCATCCCGGGCCTTTTCCTTGGCTGGCAGAAAGCCTTCGAAGGTGAAACGATCGGTGGGTAAACCGGAAGCACTCAAGGCGGTGATCGCAGCACAAGCGCCCGGAAGTGGAATAACCCGGACACCCGCCTCACGGCAGCGGGTCACCAGGTGATAGCCTGGATCACTGATAAGTGGCGTTCCGGCGTCAGAAATCAACGCCACAGACTGCCCTTGCTGGACCCTGGCAATCAAGGCATCTGCACGTTGCTGTTCATTGTGATCGTGCAACGCAAGCAGATTAGCTTTAATCTGCAAGTGGTTGAGCAACACGGAAGAATGACGAGTATCTTCTGCTGCTACCACATCGACCATGGCCAGCACTTCGATGGCCCGCTGGGTGATGTCAGCCAAATTACCAATCGGGGTCGGTACTATGTAAAGAGAGGGGGGCGATTGCATGGCTTCTCCTCGCCGAACAATTGTGTCGGAAAAATGGCCCGATTACACTATGTCGCACACCACATTGCGGTCGGGGAATAATTTTGTATCGGTTCAATAAGCCATTTAGCGTATCACAGTTCCTGTCTCTGGTTCTGCTCAGCCTGTTGTTGAGCGCCTGTGCCAGCACGCCGGACAACTCCAGTAACGCGCCCACAGTGCCACCGTCCGCTTTTTCACGTCTCGAACATAAGCCGGATTGGTACTTGCAACAATTAGCCCAAGCGGATGCCGCCTATCGTTTCACTTGGGAAACACTGGCTGCTCGCAGCCTGATCGCGGCGGGCGATTTGCAACAGGCCTCCGCACTCTCCCAGCAGTTGGCTAAAGAAGCATTTACGCCCAAGCAAAAGCACGAACAGCGCATCGTACAAGCGATGATCCTGCAACAGCAGGGCAAGAGCGGCGAAGCGCTGGCACAAATCGCCGATATCGATCTGCGCCCCTTGTCCGATGATGCCACGGCCAGTTACTACAAGTTGCAGGCCAGCTTGCTCAGCCAAACAGCAAACCCGTTGAGTGCTTTGCCAGCCTATATCGCCTTGAACAATTACCTGTCGACTGCGGAGCAAAAAACTAACAACGAGACGATCTGGAGCCTGTTGCAAGCCCAAGATACCGCCCGTTTACAACAAGCCATGGCCGAGCCAGCACCAAAAGTACAAACCGGCTGGTTAGCACTGGCGGTGTTGCAACGTACCTTAGGCAATCAGCCGCAACAGTTTGCCACCCAGTACGCCCGTTGGCATGCCGAGTATCCGGATCACCCCGGCAGTCAGCTGTATCAAAAAGAGCAAACAACCAACGAGACAGCAACCACAGCCCTTGCTTCCGGCATGCCCAAACAAGTTGCCATTCTGATCCCACTCTCCGGTAATCTGGCCGCTCAGGGGGATGCCCTGCGCAACGGCATGCTCACCGCCTATAAAGAAGCCGGATTGCAAGGTGACTTACGCTTTTACGACAGCGCCAGCCAACCCATAGCTGCCCTGTACCAACAGGCCGTGAAAGAGGGTGCCGAGTTCATTGTCGGCCCTCTGCTTAAGGATCAGGTCGAGGCCTTGATCGCGTTGAAACCGCAAGTCCCCCTGCTCGCACTCAACGAAACGGATGGAAAATCCACCACCGACACCAACTTCTATTTTTCACTGTCACCCGCGGCGGATGCTGCAGAAGCGGCCGAAAAACTTCGTCAGGATGGTAAACGCCTGCCGCTGTTGATTGTGCCGCAAGGGGCCCAGGGACAACGCGTCGTTGATGGCTTCACTAATCAATGGCAGCCACAAACCGGCGGTGCGCCACTGGTGGCCCGTTTTACCGACCGCCAAAGTCTGGAAGCCATTTTGCGCCAGGCGATGGGGGTAGGAGCCAGCCAGCAGCGGATTGATGCTTTGCAAAAGAGTATTGGCCAGAAGGTGTTTGCCCAGGCATTCAACCGCCAGGATGTCGATGCTATCTATATCTACGCCTCCCCTCTGGAAGCCGGGATCATTAAATCGTTTATCGATATCTCCCAAAGCCCCTTTGCCCCTCCGCCAACCTATTACCTAGGCGCCAAGGGTAATCCGGGGCTGAATAATCCCGGAGTTGCCCAGAATGTACTGGGTATGCAGCTGGGCGATATGCCCTGGATGCTGGACTCCAGCTCGCCCCTGCGCGACAAGGTGCTCACCTTGTGGCCCCAAGCCAATAACGACCTGCTGCGATTCTTTGCCATGGGCTACGACAGCATCAGTTTGTTACCACATCTTGCCGAGCTCCGTGCCGCAACGGGGCAACAGCGCGAGGGATTAACCGGTGCCTTGAGCATCAACGAACAGGGCGTTGTACGCCGTCAGCTGCACTGGATCCGCATCGAAAAGAGCGAGCCAAGCCATGAGGTTGCGAAACCTGTTGCCGCGCCTGCGGCTCAATAACCCGAAAGGACAACAGTTTGAAGATCTGGCCCTGCACTTTCTCGACCAGCAGGGCCTAATACTCATCGCCAAAAACTTTCGCTGCCGTAGCGGAGAGATAGACCTCATAATGCGGGATGCTCACTACCTGGTCTTCGTCGAGGTTCGGTATCGTGCCTCACGTAGCCATGGTGGCGCCGCAGCCTCCATCACTCGGAGCAAACAGCGAAAACTGTGGCTTACCGCCCAAACATTCTTGCTGCAACAAGGATTAAACGAGTCAAATCAGGCATGCCGTTTCGATGTTGTGGCCTTCGATGGCAGTGATGCCTGCCAGTGGTACAAAAATGCTATTCAGGGGACCTAGAGTTGGATCGTATCAAAGAGAACTTCACCGAGAGTATTCAGACCAAGATCGCAGCCGCCGAAGCCCTGTCGGATGATATCCAGACTGCGGCCCAGATGCTGACCATCTGTCTGTTGAACGGCAACAAGATCCTGGCCTGCGGCAATGGCCCAGCCGCTGCACTCAGCCAATTGTTTGTCAGTCAATTGGTGCATCGTTTTGAGACCGAGCGCCCTTCGCTCCCGGCGCTGGCACTCTCCGCAGATAGTATCCTTCTCAGCGGAGTGGCAGCGGATAGCGGCTTTGCCGATGTATATGCCAAGCAGATACGCGCCCTCGGTCAACGTGGCGACATCATGTTGGTCTTGGCGGGTGATGGCCGGGAAAAGGCATTAGTGAAAGCCGCCGAGGCAGCCTTGAGCCGTGATATGACCATCATTGCCCTGACCGGCAGCGACGGTGGAGAAATCGCCGGTCTGTTGGGCCCCAGTGATGTGGAGATACGGGTTCCATCGGCCAACATGGCCCGCATCCTGGAAGTGAATCTGCTCTGTTTGCAATGCCTGTGTGATCTCATCGATCGCACCCTGTTCCCACAATGATGTGATTGGAGAGACACGCATGAAAAATCGACTGCTACTGGTAACCGTAGCCAGCCTGTCCTTGTTGCAAGGGTGTGCGGGAGTTTTTGTGGCGGGCGCCGCCACGACAGCATCCATCGCCAATGATCGCCGGACCGTCGGCTCGGTCATCGACGACCAGAATATTGAGCTTAAAGCCGCAAATACAATCGCCTCACGAAAGGATATGGATAAAGCAAGCCGCATCAGTGCGGTCAGCGTGAATGGCAAGGTGTTGTTGGTCGGACAAACGCCCTATGGCCAATTCAGCCGCGATGCTGAACAACTGGTTGCCAAAATCGATGGTGTCCGTCATGTGTACAATGAATTACGGATCCGTAAGCCCGTCAGTTTTGGCATTCAGAGCCAGGATTCCTGGATCACCTCCAAGATCAAGTCGGAAATGTTGACCACCAAAGGGATCGATAGCACCCACTTCAAGGTGGTGACCGAGAATAGCGAAGTCTTCCTGATGGGATTGGTAACGCGGGATGAGGCTGAAAAAGCAGTCAATCTGGCACGCCATGTCTCTGGTGTGCAGAAGGTAATCAAGGTCTTTGAATATATCCAGAATGGCAGCAAGAGCGGTTCGAGTCAGAGTTCAAGCAGCAGCTCTGTACCGGCCAACAACCCCGATGCGAGTACGGGGGGAGATGTCCAGTTGGGCAGCGCCGCCGATGAAGTTATTCAATACTAATTTAGAGATGACGGAAGTAAAAAACGCGCCCAAAGGGCGCGTTTTTATTTGTTCGTAGCCAAAGATAGAGCCATCAACTGATTCATTTGACAATACGTAGGCTGGGACGGCCTGACGGTTTCGGCGGTTCAGGTTCATCATCTGGAACTTGAATACTGACCGATTGCTCCGTTGCATCGCTCGCCAACCAAGCCTCATAGGCAGGCTCAGGCGGGAAAAAAGTGCCAAGCCCGTTTTCGCGAGCATGAATAGCAATGATAGCCGCCATCGGGATGTAAACCTGAAACGGCACACCACCAAAACGAGCATTGAAACTCAATGACTCTTTACCCATTGCAAATGACATCACAGCTTGTGGCGCTATGTTCAAAACAATCTGTCCATCCTGCACAAATTGCCGTGGCACCTGCACATGCGGCACTTCACTGTTCACCAGCAAGTGCGGCGTCATATCGTTATCGAGCAACCAATCGTAGAAAGCTCGTAACAGATAGGGACGACTGGGTGTCATCTGATGTTCCATGCTCAGAATCCATTACGTAGTTCGCGTTCAACTTCGGTCAGGGACGCCTGGAACGACTCCCGCTCAAACAGACGTGTCATGTAGTTCTTGAGCTCTTTGGCGCCCTTGCCCGTCAATTCGATGCCCAGCTGCGGTAAACGCCACAACAGCGGAGCCATAAAACAGTCGACCTGGCTGAACTCTTCACTCATAAAATAAGGATATTCGACAAAGATAGGAGCAATGGCTAGCAAGCTTTCACGGAGCTCTTTACGCGCCGATTCAGCCTCGCCACCATTCGCCATGATCTTATCCACTAGCGAGTACCAATCCAGTTCAATACGATGCATCATCAAACGACTATTGCCACGCGCCACCGGATAAACAGGCATCAACGGAGGATGCGGGAAACGCTCATCCAAATACTCCATGATGATCCGTGAGGTATACAGCACCAAATCACGATCAACCAGAGTCGGAACTGAGGCGTAGGGGTTTAACTCCAGCAATTCTTCCGGCAAGTTAGCCATGTCTACGTGGCAGATATCGACACTGACGCCTTTTTCGGCCAGCACAATACGAACTTGGTGGCTAAACATGTCGTTAGCCCCAGAGAATAGAGTCATGATAGAGCGTTTATTGGCAGCAAAAGCCATCGACCCCTCCATTTACAAGCAGAGAAAAGCAATGAAGGAATAGACCTTCATCGCCAGAAAGTTAGTTAGTCCCACCCGATACATCAGGAACCAGATTGCATCATGCAGCAATGCGTTGCTTTCAAGGCCGACCCAAAATTCAGGGCCAGTAAAGAGTCAGAAATTGACGCTTGAATCGAGCTTACGCTGCAGAATAGGTGAGCAAGTGTACCAGATCTCGGCCCGCTTGAGCAGAATCTTCAGCATTAAATTCATAGTCGACATGCCCATGGCTTCGATTGACAGCATCGGAGATGCGTATCGTCGATTAATGAGGATAATTTTGAAGACTGAAGACCACAGAACCTATCGGTTATAAGCCGCGCGAGGGGTAAATCGGAGGCATGAAAAAGCCCCGGCATGCCGAGGCTTTTAAATACCCAAGACGGATTAACGCTTGGAGTACTGCGGACGCTTACGAGCCTTGTGCAGACCGACTTTCTTACGTTCAACCTTACGGGCATCACGAGTAACAAAGCCAGCTTTGCGCAGGATTGGACGCAAGCTTTCATCGTATTCCATCAGCGCGCGAGTGATACCATGACGGATCGCCCCCGCTTGACCGGAAATACCACCACCAGCGACGGTGATGAACATATCCAGCTTATCAGTCATCTCGACCAGTTCCAACGGCTGACGAACTACCATGCGGGCAGTCGGACGGCCGAAGTACTCTTCCAGAGAGCGTTTGTTGATAACAATGTTACCTTTGCCTGGCTTTACGAACACGCGAGCGGTAGAGCTTTTGCGACGGCCAGTACCGTAGTATTGATTTTCTGCCATTTGCCAGATCCCGAATTAGATGTCCAAAACTTGAGGTTGTTGAGCAGCATGGTTGTGCTCGCCACCAGCGTAAACTTTCAGCTTACGGAACATGGCGCGACCCAGCGGGCCCTTCGGCAGCATGCCTTTAACAGCAGCTTCGATAACCATCTCAGGCTTGCGGTCGATCAACTTCTCGAAGCTGATGGACTTGATACCACCCGGGAAACCGGAGTGAGAGTAGTACATCTTGTCGGAAGCTTTTTTGCCGGTAACGGCAACCTTCTCGGCATTGATCACGACGATGTAATCGCCAGTATCTACGTGAGGAGTGTATTCCGGCTTGTGCTTACCGCGCAGACGGCTGGCGATCTCGGTGGCGATGCGCCCCAGGGTCTTACCCTCGGCGTCCACAACGTACCAGTCACGCTTTACGGTTTCTGGCTTGGCAACGAAAGTTTTCATTACAGTTAACCCAAATTACTGTTTGAAAGATAAACATTATGCTCGGCTCATGCCGCACATAACAAATTAAAGACCACCCGTATCCCTTCGAATACAAGTCAGATCGCGATTGCTAGTACCACCAGATTGGTGGCCTGTAACGTGGGCCGGGCGATTATAAGTGAAGTCGCCCAAGAAATCACCTGCAGATTTCATTGCCCGTGAAATTTGCAACACGCCCGGCCCGCCTTTGGACATGGATGCCCCCATAACCCAAAGGCGCAATATTTTGACTAACAAAAGCACACTCTGGCAAGGCATTCGTGCAATCTAGGCGATAATATTGTTCATTTCTTGCCATCTGGGCCGGCTCGAGCCTCAAGACTTGTGATCAATCAAATACCAATGATGCTGAAGAGTACCCACTAGGAAAGCTTGGCGGTATAGTGCACGGACTGAAGCATCCTTACTTGTCGTATATCAAGGTACTGTCATGACTGAATTCACCACCATTCTTTTTGTCCTCATTGGCGTCATCATTGGTTTTGTCGCTGGCAGAGCCACCTCCAGAGCCGGAGATGCAACAAAACTACACAATGAGCTAACCAAAGCCCGGAAAGAACTGACGCAATACAAGCGGGAAATGGGCGATCACTTCACCAGCACCGCAGTCATGTTCGAGCAACTAGACGAACATTACCAACGTCTCAGCCAGCATTTTGCGGAACAAAGTGAAAAGCTGGTTCCTCACGCCAGCCCACTGTTCCGACATGACACTAAAGCCGACGATGCAGAGACGACGACTGAGTCAGCTCCTGAATCCCAGCCTCTTGACTATTCCGGCGAGCGTTCTGGACTTTTGACGGACAGAACTAAACTAGGTTAGGAACTATTCATTACAACTGATAGTCATAGTGTTGTGACATTTTCATCACTTGTCTTTATTAGGAGTTGTAATCAATGACTCGATCCACACGCTTAATGTTGTCCGCTATTGCCATCAGTGTTGGTCTATCTTTCGGCTCTGCTACGGCTCAAGCCGCTCTTCCGCTCGTAATGAATGGGCAGGAGATGCCCACCTTGGCTCCGGTTTTGGAAGGCGTCACACCCGCAGTCGTTAATATCTCAGTGTCAGGGAAAAAGGTCACCAAACAAGCTATTCCGGAGCAGTTCCGCTTTTTCTTCGGCCCGGATTTGCCACCTGATCAAATACAGGAGCAACCCTTTCAGGCACTAGGCTCAGGTGTCATCATTGATTCGGATAAAGGTTATGTCATCACGAACTTCCACGTCATTCAGGAAGCAGATGAAATAAAAGTAACCCTGAAAGATGGGAGAGAGTTTACTGCGAAGAAAATAGGTGAAGACCAACAATCCGATATAGCTCTTTTACAAATTAAGGCTAAAGACCTTAACCAGGTTAAACTCGCCAACTCAGACCAACTGCGGGTCGGTGATTTTGCTATCGCAATAGGAAATCCATTCGGCCTTGGACAAACCGTCACCTCTGGCATTGTGAGTGCATTGGGCCGCAGTGGATTAAATATTGAGAATCTCGAAAACTTTATCCAAACCGATGCGGCGATTAACTCCGGTAATTCAGGTGGCGCATTAATTAATCTTCGTGGTGAGCTTATTGGCATCAACACTGCGATTTTAGGTCCCAATGGGGGAAATATTGGGATAGGTTTTGCGATACCATCCAATATGGTAAAAGATCTGACCGATCAAATTATAAAATATGGAGAAGTTCGCCGCGGAGTCTTAGGTGTCATGGGGGGCGAATTAACCACGGATCTCGCCAAAGCATTTGGCTACGATAAGCAAAATGGCGCTTTCGTCAGTCAAGTGATGCCAGGATCTGCAGCTGATAATGCAGGCATCAAAGCTGGGGATATTATCGTTAGCATCAATGACAACCCAGTCCGCTCATTCGGTGAGCTCCGGGCAAAAGTTGCGACCATGGGAGCAGGAAAGGTCGTAAACCTCGGCATTATCCGTGATGGCAAAGCCCAGACTGTGCAAGTCACACTAAAGCAATCCGATGAAATGACTACACCGGTGAAATCCATCCATCCCGCGTTGGAAGGTGCCAAATTGGAGAACACCAAGAAAGGACAACAACCACAAGGCGTTGAAGTAGCTGAAGTTGCACCCAAGTCTCCTGCGGCTGCAATCGGATTGCGTAAAGGTGATGTTATTGCCGGTATCAACCGCCTGCGGGTCAACAATATGAACGACTTCAGTAAGGCGATAAAAGGCCGCACTGACGTTCTAGCCCTCAATATCATTCGCGGTGATTCCTCTCTGTATCTAGTCCTCCGCTAACCACATATTGGCCCGATATCCACGTTGGTATCGGGCCTGCCTTTGCCTCATCCCGCTATTTCTATGTTATTCTGCTTTAATCGCTCAATGACTTCATTAACCCTATGAAAATACCATCTCCGATCAGTTACTTGGCTAAATCAGTATTATTAGGCGCAGGTGTTGCCGCCGCCTTACTGCTCGCGCTCCCTGAACTAACGCCAAACTCTGCCTCCATTCGATCAGCCGAGAGAAACCAAGCCCCTTTGAGTTACGCTACAGCCGCCAGAAATGCAGGCCCAGCTGTTGTAAATATTTATACCCGCAGCTATCAAGGCACTAATGTACGAACAGATTCACAGCTAAAACCTGAAAGTCTTGGCTCGGGCGTTATCATGACGAACAAAGGGCATATTTTAACCAACTATCATGTAATTGCCTCAGCCGATCAAATTATTGTTGCCTTGCAGGATGGGCGCGTATTCACAGCTGATTTAGTTGGCTCTGATATTCCGACAGATCTTGCTGTACTCAGTATCAATGCTGAAAATATTCCTGTTATTCCCCAAGAGGAATCACTATCTCCTCAAGTTGGTGATGTCGTTCTTGCCATAGGCAACCCATATAATGTGGGTCAAACTATTACACAAGGCATAATAAGTGCAACCGGTCGCATCGGATTAAGCACCATGGGGCCGGACAGTAATGGCCGCCAGGATTTATTACAAACCGATGCCGCAATTAACTCTGGAAATTCTGGCGGCGCCTTGGTGAACACTAATGGGGAATTAGTCGGTATCAATTCGGCATCCTATCAGCTGGGTAATTCCGATAACTCAGGCATCGGCTTTGCCATTCCGTACCGATTAGCTCATCGAATAATGCAAGACCTAGTGACACATGGCCGTGTGATGCGCGGCTATTTGGGAATATCTACCGTAGAGGTAGATACGGTCACAGCCAGGCTACTTAATTTAGGCGAACTTCGTGGGTTAGTGATTGAAAACCTAGATCCTGATGGGCCAGGATTTAAGGCTGGACTGCAGCGCGGAGATGTTCTCACGCAAATTAATGGAAAGCCAGCAGCAGGAGTTCGAGCCGCGATGGATATGATTGCTGAGGCAAAACCAGGTACAAAAATTACAGTAACAGTATTACGCAAAGGAAAGCCAATCAACAATACGGTGACAGTCGAAGAAGATCTTCGGTTTAAAAACTACAAACAATAAGGCTGCATATTTGCAGCCAACTAATAAAAACTTGAAATACAAAAAAGCCCCGATATTGCTATCGGGGCTTTTTGCTGACCTTGCGGTCTCATTGGGTGCCTGCGAAGTAATTTCCTACTCTCGCATGCGGGTCTTTCGACCAAATTGGGTGCCTGGCAGTGTCCTACTCTCGCATGGCGAATG
>NZ_BAAGVN010000018.1:0-847 GCF_054780855.1 Pseudaeromonas pectinilytica | reverse complement strand
TGGAACTGGTCAGGATCGGCTGTCGTACGGCTCCAATGCCACAACGCCTGTTGAAGCTGGCTGAGTCTCGATGGTAATCAGGATTTCTTAAGTATTTTGGCTGTTCCTTCCTTTGCTGATTCCTCCATTGCTGTTGATGATTTGTCTCTGATGATTTACGGCGCCTCTGTGCACTCTCAATGTACCGAGTCCCAAAGTGGCAATGGTAAGCCATGTGATTTTAGTTACTGGAATCCAGGCCTCGGTTTGGACTGGGCTTTTTGGGGGGACAGTGATATCGGTAAACTGTCGCTTCGCGGTGGCATTTATCGTGACTCTTACTACGAGTGGGCCAAATTTGCGGGCATGGCATATATCAAAGAGTGGTCATTTTACGAAAAATTCCATGCTGGGGTGGGGTTGCAGGCTGGTTATCTTAACAGTTTTGCGGTTGATGGTTTCATCGCCCTGCCGATGATCACTGTTGGCTATCAACGCTTTACGTTAGAAGTTGGTTACGCTCCCAAAACTAACGCTGTGCCAGGCAGAAACCACTCTGCTGTAACGTAAGCGCCCTTGAATCGGCATCTGTTTTTCTCAAAATCAGCTCGTCACACTTGAAATCCATTACCTCTTCATTCGATTTCCACTATGACCACTCAAGAACGTGCTGATTTTTGGCAGCAGCAGATCACTGCCTGGCTTGACTCCGGCCTCTCCGGCCACGCCTTTTGCAAAAGCCAGGCACTGATCTAGCCACCAGTTTGCTTACTGGCGCAAAAAGCTCGAACAGCCTGCGGCCTCGGACCCTCTTCCCGGCTTTGCCAGAGTCACCATGCCTGCTCCTGTCGCGGCCGAAGTCGGCTTG
>NZ_BAAGVN010000017.1:0-10599 GCF_054780855.1 Pseudaeromonas pectinilytica | reverse complement strand
TCCATGTCCGCTTCCAGCTCTGCCTCATCAAAGAGCTGGAGCTGATGGAGTTTCTCGCTGCTGGCGGCAAAGCGCTGGATCCTCCGCAGACGCAGCAGCTCTTCGAGTAACAGGATATGGGCGTCACGCCGCTGAATAGCATCTTCTTTGGATTGAAGGACTTGTTCTTTGGACTTGAGAGAGTGATCGAGGGTGCGAATGACCTCTTCTTTTAACGCCAGCTTTTGCTGAAAATCAGCAATAACCGCCAACAACTCAGCGGCGCTAAGGCCACTGAGAACAGGTGATGGGGTGAGGTTTTTCGGCGTCATTTTCATGAGGAAATTATAACAAAAACAAGGCGGTAAAGCACGAGGTTGGCGGTATTAAAGCGTCTCATAATGCAGTGTTTTATGGCCCTGCATCAAGGAGATATCGTAGCCATCGAGCAACCAGTTTATCTGCTCGGAAGAGAGGGATAGTAGCTCATCGGCAGACGATGGCCACTTGAACTTCTCCTCGGCCAGGGCCTTGTAATAGAGCACAAAGCCGTTGTCCTCCCACATCAGACACTTGATCTTGTTGCGGCGGCGATTGGTAAAGGCATAGAGGGCACCGGTGAATGGGTTGTGCCCCAGTTGTTGCTCGACCAGCGCCGCGAGACCATGGACTTGTTTACGAAAATCGATAGGCGCCCGATAGAGATAGATCTGCGGCATGGTCAGAGCCGGACGCAGGTAACGAGGGCGCATTACAACTGCCTCATGATGGCGCCGAGCAAGTCGATATTGCCCGGATGTAACCCGGAGAGAGTGATGCCGTTGGGTAAGGTGAGTGTCAAGCCGACTTCGTTCGTGACAGGAACAGGCATGGCGACTCTGACAAAGCCGGGAAGAGAGTCCGAGGCCGCAGCCGCAGGCTGTTCGAGCTTCTTGCGCCAGTAAGCAAACTGGTGATAGACCAGTGCCTGGCTTTTGCAAAAGGCATGGCCGGAGAGGCCGGAGTCAAGCCAGGCGGTGATCTGCTGTCGCCAAAAATCAGCACGTTCTTGAGTGGTCATAGTGAAAATCCAACGAAGAGGTAATGGATTTCAAGTGTGACGAGCTGATTTCTGAAAAAACAGATGCCGATTCAAGGGCGCTTACACCTTGTTCTCAAGGCAAGTCGCTCAATTGCATTTGTTTCGACACAAAGAGACGCGATATAAATTGCCCCCCTAAGGCTAGTAATCACACCACCACCACCATTGAAATAATTTCCAAGGTGAAGTCGCATTTCTCTACCAGTCCAACTTAGGGCAGATGTAAACCAGCTAAGATATCGATTTGATACAGATTGTATCTTGGCTTTAAATGCAGCTAATGTAATAAGGTTTCGTTTTGTGTAAAAGTGATGTGCATTTGTGATTCCAATTCTCAAAGGTTCGCTGGTCTTATCCCCTTTTGGGATGCTGCCTGTAGGAAACCAATAATCACCTTTAATATTATTTATGCAATTTATTAAATCTAAATCATGCTCATCAGGTTTCTTTTCTAAGCGTTTTTTGTTAAAAGTATAGTTTATCAAAACAGGAACTTGTTTTGTCTTCCTCACTGCTTGATTTATTTCAAAATCAAAATAATTATCCCAAGATCGCTCCATGCTTCTTTTGGTTAGTGATGCGGAGCAATGGGGACATGAGAACTCATTTTTTACTCCTGCCCCTTGTGTATCTACTGCTTCATTCCAAAAAACCACCTCTCCCGCACAGCTTTGGCAAATAAAAACATCTGACCAAACTGTATAGTTAATCTTTCCTTTTGTTTTGCCGTCTGTATGGAGCGTTTCATACATCCATCCACACTCTTCTTCAACTTCTTTAATAATTCTGGCAGCTTCTTTTTCGAATTCGGAAACATCAATAGGAGTGTTATAGTTGTAGGCAATAAAAGTGGCTGCAGGTGATAAATCATTTAGCACCGCTTTACGAGCGCCAAGCTTTGAGAACGGTTTCCACACCATACTCCCGTTGTCGTTAATTTCTTCCTGCAAAATGGTGCCATCGGCTTTGACCTGATAGCCCAGCGAAGCGACTGTTCCGCGGTCGCCACACATCTGCGCAGCAACACCGGTCATCCCGGTTCCACAAAAGCCGTCAAAAACAATATCCCCCGGATTGGTGTAATGCAGGATATAACGCATAATGGCTTTATGCGGTACCTTGGTATGGTAGGAGTGAGCGTTATAAATAGGATCGTTTTTCCCTTCACTGACATCTGCCGCAAATGGCTCGCGATGATATTCCTCATCAGTATCAGGTTTTTGTGCTTCCCATTCCGCAATAAAATCGCCAATCCAAGGATTAGGGCAGGCCGTGTAATAGGGCGGATCACTCAGATTTAAAATATCTTCATCGCTTCCGATGGGAAACCCTTCAATTTTACGAAATTCTGGATCTTTTAATTTTTCTGCCAGCAGGGCTAAAAAATAGTCACGGCGAGCCTGATCGTTGGCAAAGGTTTTGCCTAAGCAGGTCACTGGACCTGCCACCTGATCTTGTTGTGGGCTATCACTGGAAAATAAGCTGTCTTGTTGCATGGCATTTCCTATAGCGGGAGCGGCTTAATACCGCCCCGCAACTCTTGATTAATCGATGATGATGCGAACTTTCGCGATGTCTTTGCCCTGACAGAGTTTGTTCAGCAGGCGGTTAAAGCGCTCAGCGATTTCGTCACGCCCCTGAGGTAAACCTTGACCGAGTGCATGCACGAGTTCGGCGGCGCTGACTCGCACCTCCTCCAACCCGGCGAGAACCAGATTGACCGCCTGAACAAAGGCGGAATCCAGTGGGTCAGGTAGCTGCCCTTGCTGAATAAAATCATGAATTAACTGTGCCTGTTCGGCTTTGAGCAGATCCAGATTAATAAAGGGGTCATCCAGCAAGCTGCTGAGGTTACTGAGCCAATCGCTTTGCAGGCTGTCGAGCCGCTGCTCCAGACTCTTCAATTGTTCGCTGGCTGGCGCCTTGCCGCTCTCTTGGCGAGCATTAAACTCCATGGGGTTGGCATTCATCGCCAGCTGCTTGGGGTCGATAGGCTTGGCGGCTTGCAATTGCGCCGCCTCTTTACGCCACTCAGCCAGTTGTGTGGCCGGGAGCAAGGCTATACCGCTTAAGATCTCCAGCTCAGCCAAGCGTTCGTCATTCAACAGCTTGGCTTTGGTCTTCTCTTCGTTGCTGTCGAGACGCGCTCGCATATAGAGCTCAACATAGTGTTTGGCATAGTCGGTTTTCAGTGCCGACAATGTGCTGAGCTGCGCGGCCTTAAAGCTGTTATCACCGCGCAGAGACGGATTGGCCAAGCCTTGGCGTAGGGCATCACGCGCCAGCTTGACTTGTTCTTGCCAAGCATGTGATTCAGGCAGTACCAGCTGCGCCTCTTTGAGGTAGGCGCATAGGGGTGCCAAATCGCCCACTACGGTTTTAAGCTGCACAAAGTTGTGCCATGCCTGCAGCATCTGTTGGTATGTGGCGATGTCGGCGGCAGTCACCTTAAGATTTTTCAGCTTGCCGGGTTTGTCGTAGCGCGCAATGGTTTCCAAAAAGTTCTTCAGCTCGCTCAGCTGGGTGGAGAGCGTCTGCTCCTCGCTCTCTTCCAGAACCGATTGCCCCCACAGTGGCAAGCGATCCTTAACGCTCTGCTGCCCCTTGACCAGCTCGTTAATCAGCGCCTCGGTGCGCTTTAACATTTCACGCACCACGTCTTCATTACCTTGCTGGATCGAGGTGGCTAGGCCATCGTTCATCTCCAGCAGGGTGAGCAAAGCTTTTAACGCGGTGATATTAAAATCCTTGGGCGCCTGGATATGTTTAAAGTCTCTGAGCACATCAAAGGCAATGGACTTGAACTTGACCACATCGCTGGCGGTCAGGGTATGGCCGACCACCACCAACTCGAGCTCGCCGCTGTAAACCAAGCAGGCGATCAATACCAGCAGCCATTCTGGCTCCAGGCGGAAGCTATCGGGTTTAAAGTAGAGGCGGGAGTTGATGGCCTCCAGCAATTCGACCTGATTGACCACTTGCCCTTGCTGCTTGCTTTGCAGGACAGCCAAAACGGCTTGGGCATAGCGCGATTGCAGCGGAGCGATTTTATCGCCATCCAGTAATTCCAACGCATCGAGCACGGCATTGGCGCGCTTGGTGGCCGCACCACCAGAGACCACACTTAACGCATCCTTGGCTGCGCTTTCGATGTTCTCGTAGGTGATCCATTGACTAAAGGTGGGATACTCAGGTGCCAATGCTTCAAAGTGATTGGCCAAAATGTGGCTGGCAACGGCTTCGAAGATATCTTTGAGACTGCCGATCTGGCTATCGCCAAGCCCGGAAATACTGCGAACTGAGGTGCCTTTGATCCAGTCCATCATCGGCTTACTTTGCCCATCGTATTGGGCAATATAGGCCTCTTTGAAGTGGCTCTTGAGCCAAGTCTGCATCTCTCTGAGATAGCCTTCAGCCTTGAGTTTGTACACATTCTTAGCGTTACCGGTAGCCGAGGCATGCAAGTCGATGGCTGCTGCGTAGTAGTTCAAGCAACGATCAAACTCGGCGTCGGCGTTTTGCAGGATAAACAGCACTTCATCGCTACGGATAAACTCTTTTTTCAGCTTGGGCGGGTTATAGGGCTGAATAAAGTACATGTAATAGTCGAGCGGCGGTTTGGCTGTCTCGCGTTCATTGGGTGAGCCAAGAAATAACCAACCAGGCCGATTAACGTTACGGTCCAGCCATTTCAGTTGATGTTCCCACATCTGAGTGCTGGTGTGTTGTCGATCAGGTTCTCCAAGGATTTCCAACATTGCGACACGATATGCGCCATTACGGCTATCATCCGTCAGCAAGGGCACCTTGTTTTCGATATAGGCATCAAAATCTTCGGTCTTTTTCAAATCCAAAAAGAACTGGTCGTTAGCCTTGTTTTTGGAGAAGAACTGGCCGTTGACGGTTTTACGGATCTTGGTCAATACCGCGACGATCTGGGTTTCCAGGTTTTTGCTCTTCTCACCTGGCAACTGTTCGATGCCGGGTAGATAGAGGCAAAGGGAATCACGCAGTTCGGCGGCTGTGGCCCCCATCTCGTTATAGACATCGCCCACGGACAAACGATGGATGGCCAATCCGGCTACCAAGCGCTTGGCAAAATCGATCTCCGTAGCGGTGGGATAGGCTTGGTCGATTCGCGTAAATAGGGTTTCACCGACCTCAATAACCTGCCCGATCTCCGGGTTGGTTTTGGCGCTAGGGTCGCTTCTTAGCTCATCCCAGTAGGTGTCGTAAGAAAACACACCTGGCTTATCGGTAGGTATCACCTGTTCCATCAAGTCTTGCATCTGTCGCGACAGGCTACGCAGTACCTGACGTTGCTCAATACCCGCGCCCCGCACGCGCTCGAAGGTATTGATGTAGTCAGGATGCACTGGGAACATGCGCACAAATTCGTCGAGGCGTTCGTTCATGCGATCAAAGCAAGGGGTGAATTGCTGCAGATACTCGCGGATCCAATGCAGTTGCTGGGCATCTTTTTTGAGCAGACGTTCGGCGACGACATATTTGATATCGTCACGGGTGATGAGCACCTGCTCGGCCCGGTCACGGATGCGTTTGACTTCTTGGGTGGCGAATGCGAGTTGCGTGCTATCGAAAATGGCTTCCTGCACACCGCAGATGAAACGGAAACGGGTGCCATCGATCACTTCACCCATCACGCGCATCATCGCCATATCCAACGGCAGTTGCTGCTGATTACGAGAGCGCAGGTAATCGAGAATTTCATCGCAGATCAGCAGCAAACCTTGGTCGGGATAGCGCTCGTGAAACAGCGCCATCATCTCTTCAAAGTAGGGTTTATGATTGGATGAGATTTCATCCATGGCTGGGAATTGGTAGTCGATCCCCATCTCGGCCAGGCCTGATGTCAGGTTGTCGGTGACAATATCGGCAAAGGCTTTTTTGCTCGCTCCGACTTCAAAGCGGATAACTTTGAACTTGCCTGCAATCTTGTTCGCAGCTTCGCGAACCTTGTCGTTAGTGATGAATTGTGCCAGTTCTGGAAATTCGGCCACCGCCGAGATCACCGACATCAAATGTGACTTACCTGAACCGTAGTTACCGACCACCCAGAGAGATTTGTTATCAACGGACTCTTCAAACTGCAGCTGTGGAATGATGATGTCCGCCAGCTTTTGCGACATTTTGTCCGAGATGACATAAGACGCCACCAACTGCTGCGCTTTATGCTGCTCTGCGGACTCTTTAAGTTTGATGATGGTGGTGACGGGCTCGAACTGAATGAGCTCTCCGTACTTTTTCATTTTTATTCCCTCTGCTCGGTAACGTGAATGATCGGTATGCCAGCCAGATCGTTCACTGAGTAAGATTGATAGTCATCCCGCCCGGGGACTGAAAAGGTTAAGAACTGTCCGGAAATCTGGCCTGGCCAGATAGCAATAATGGGTTTGAGACGCGCTAATTCCTGTAGCTGGCGCAAAGGGTCCAGCTCTAAGGATGGTTCAAACAGCACCTGAACTCTGTCTAGCCATACCACATCGGATACTGCGCCATTAAGCATTTGAGCGATGATGTCAGCTGCCTTGCGTGCTCGATCGCGGCTTGATAGCGGTAACAGACGTTCACACAGCAGCTCAGATATGTCGATTTTAGTTGCCGCGTCGTTCTGCAACGCAGAGGCTATAACTGGCTCTGGCGCATTGACGACCAGCACCAGAGCACTGGATTGGTCTGCTACCCGGCCGAGGGCTGCCTTGGTTTCGGCGTGTAACTCGTGTGCTGAGGATACGCGTGTCAATGTGATGTTTTGCCCGATCATCTGTTGAGTTTACTGACAGGAATAACTGAAACCATTCTAGCGACTTAGCGTTACAGTGTCCCAACGGAAACCGTGAGGCGAACAGGGTTTTTTCCGAGGTTTTGAGTATTTTGTCTATTTGGCGTTAAGGTTACGGCCGCCCACTTGCCAATAGAGCTTCCACACTCTGTCGGTGATGATCCAGGTCACGAGAGTTTTGACACATGTTGAGACCTGATGGATGCCGAACCTCGGAGTTGAAATCCCGAGGTGCAACTGCTCAAATGGACCAATTAGCCGGAACAGTAGTACAGGATTGTCATAATCTGGTATGGAAATGACGGTTCACACAGACAAGCATGCCGAGCATGAGTGATACCATTCACCCCTGATCTACCGATGTGTCCAAAAGCCGCAAGGCGGATAAAAATTTCAATCTGGATTTTTAATCATGTTAAAGCAGGCCAAGCTTAAGAACTTCACCACTCTACCCAATGAAACCATGGTGTTCGCGCCGGGTCTCAATGTGATTGTTGCGGAAAATGGTTGTGGCAAGACGCATTTGCTCAAAGCCATCTACTCGTTGCTAAGCGTCAATACCGGTAAGGATCTTTCAAAAACTGGTTTGCAAAAAAATTATGCCGAAAAGCTGATGGGTGTGTTTAGGCCAGAAAGCTTGGGGCGACTGGTAAAACGCAAACAAGGGCGTGAGCGCTGTGAAATTCAACTGCAGATGGCTGACTCTCAGCAAGATTGCGAGATCAATTTTGCTTCCAATGCGGCGACCGGTGTTCAGGTTGAAATTGTCCCGCAAGCGAACTTGAGCCAACCGCCCGTCTATTTGCCGACCCGAGAACTCGTTACGCTTTGCCCTTGGTTTATCAACTTGTACGACAACTACCATCTGGAATTTGAAGAGACCTGGCGCGATACCTGTTCATTGCTGGGGGCTCCATCGGTAAGAGGCCCTCGAGAAAAGTTGGTTGCCAAACTGATGCAACCACTGGAAGAGGCCATGGACGGAAAAGTTCTTGTTGAGGCCAATACGGGACGATTTTATCTACAGCAGTCTGGCCAGAAGTTGGAGATGCCGCTGGTCGCAGAAGGTTTGCGAAAACTGGCAATGTTGGCGCGGTTGATCAGTACTGGTGTACTACTCGAGCAGGGGTATTTGTTTTGGGATGAACCAGAATCAAACCTGAACCCCAAACTAATCAAGATATTGGCCAAGGTAATTCTGTCGCTGGCGGAACAAGGGATTCAGATTTTTATCGCCAGCCATTCGCTGTTTTTGCTGCGCGAGATTGAAGTGTTGGCTCGCAGCGACTATGCGAGCGTTGCTCGCCGTTACTTTGGTTTGAGCCAGGGTGAAGAGGGAACTGTGCTTGAGCAGGCAGATGAGCTGGAAGATATCCAGACGCTGGTGCTACTGGATGAAGAGCTGGAACAGTCAGATCGCTATTTGGGGTACGGTGAATGACGCAGATCACTGAAGGGGCGTTGACGTTTACCTTTCCGGATGAGGCTTTGGTGTGTAAATACGATGAGATGAGTTTTTACCGTAACCAGTTCATCACGATGATGGATGGTATCAAAGCGATGGACTTGGCATATATCGATGGGCAAACATGCTGGCTGATCGAAGTCAAAGACTATCGGATCCATCAACGCACCAAGCCTAGTGAGTTAACCGATGAAATCGCAGACAAGCTGCGTAACACCCTCGCGGGGCTATGGGCGGCTAAATGCAATGCCAATGATCAGGATGAAAAGCGATTTGCGGCTGCGGCAATCAAAGCGAAAAGAATCCGCGTAGTTCTTCATCTGGAGGAATCACCTCTCCTCGGCCGTTTGGCTCCGGCCAAGTCGCTGAAAGCGGGATTACAGCAAAAGATGAAACAAAAATTAAAGAGTGTGGATGCTCACCCTTGTGTGGTTGATCAGCGTTCACTCAAGCCGGAAATGAACTGGACGGTAGCGGGATAACTGAATAGTTGCCCACCAGGCTCGTGCTTGCTTCTTTTCCTTCTAGGTTGTTCGAGTCCATAGATCAAAAATCCCCCCCATCAACTTTGCGCTGATGGGGATTAGCTATAACCAGCCCCGCTCTGCCATCGACACTCTCCCTTCGGTGCCGATCACCAGATGATCCAGCACGCGGATTTCAACGGTGGCCAGTGCTGCTTGGAGTCGTTCTGTGAGTGACCGATCGGCGCGACTGGGCTCAGGCAAGCCGGATGGATGGTTGTGTACCAGGATCACTGCTGCTGCATTGCAGGCCAGCGCGGCCTTTACCACTTCGCGCGGGTAGACGGAAGCAGCATCCAGCGTGCCTTGGAACAGCTCCTCAAACTTGATAACTCGGTGTTGGCTATCCAAAAACAGGATGGCGAATACCTCGCGCTCATAACCTTGCAGCAGGGTTTGTAGGCAACTGTAGGTGAGGCTTGGCGAGGTCAACGCCTTGCCCTTGGTGACTCGAGCGCGGGCCAGCCGGTTGGCCATATTCAGAATGTCCTCGGCTGTGGCGGGTTCGGTGAGGACATAAGTGCCCTGAGTTTCACCGGCTTTGAATTTGTTGGTTGGCATGGTGCTGTCTCCAAAATAAAACATCCCCCGGCTGGTTGGCCGGGGGATGTTTTGTGGTTTATGTCGGTTTTGTGGGGATGGGTTAGGGCGAGCTGTGCTTGTTGGCGTGAGCTGTGCTCGTGCGCAGTGGTCGCGCCAGGTAATCGGTGTGGATGGTGAGTGAGCCCCGGATAAATTGCTGGTGGAGCGCGAGCAGTGCCTGCTCCAGCACGGGCGGTGAGGCATCGTCAAGGGGATTGGCCTGCAAGTGCCAGAACTGGTGACGTTCGGCATCAAAGCTCAGCTCCTCCACTGTCTTGCGCTGGTCGTAGAAGTCACTAGCGTTGGTCAGCCCAACCAGTTGCCAGGTAAGTCCAGACCACACCAGATGTAGGGTGGTGGATTGCGGTAACTGCGACAGACTGACTGGCGGGGTAGGCGTCAGATGCAGTAACCAGTGTTCGCCATCAAACGTTGGCTCGAGCCCGGCTTGGCGGGCCCAGTGTTGCAGTCTGATGGACGCGGATATCGAGAGGGGGAGTGTCGCAGTCATGACGGGCCTCCTAGTGACCGTCGATGGAAACGTTGAAGCACTGCATCAGGGAGTAGAAGAGGAAGTTGCGCTGCCACAACGTGAAAACATCGCAGGCTTCGCGCAGTTGCAACCATCCCCATCCCAGCATGAAGTACTCGCCATCGAGCAGGTTGAAATCCAGCTCTTTGCGCAGCGGTGAGTCAGGCCCTTGAAAACAAAAGTCGGTTACCGAATCCACAAGCCAGCCATTGAGACCGCGCACCAATCGAATATGGACGGGATGAAACCCGCCCCGCTCTGGGCTATAGCCTGGGTCCTCAAATCGCAGTGTCATGACGGTGACGCGCTCAAGACAGAACTCTGCCTGTGCGGTTTCGTCACGCAATAGGGCCAGTAACTCGTCGCTGACCGGCAGCGGGAGTGAGTGCGTATCAAAGTCTAGACTCATGGTGACCTCCGGATACGGGAGCCGTGGGTGCGCCAAGTAGCTTGTCGAGTGCAAGGGTGACCCGTCGCCGGATGTCGTTCGTGATGTGATGCTGAAGCTTGGCCAGTACAGCGCTGAGGACAGCCAGGTCATCGGTCAGCCCTGCATATTCCCACGCATGGCGATCGCTCAATAACATTCATGCCGATCACGTAATAACATCCATGTCGATCACTCAATAACAT
>NZ_BAAGVN010000016.1:0-764 GCF_054780855.1 Pseudaeromonas pectinilytica | reverse complement strand
CTCGCGGCCAACCGCCCCGTACACCCGCTGGGCAAATGTATCGCCACGCCGTCATTGCTGGGCTACATCATCACCTCGAAGTACGCAGATGGCCTGCCGCTATACCGTCTGGAGCAGATGTTCAAGCGCCTGGGGCAGGAGGTGAGCCGCACCAGCATGGCCCACTGGATTATCCGGCTGGACGAGGTGTTCCAGCCATTGATGAACCTGCTGCGTGAGGAGCAGAACCACGCGACGTACCTGCAAGCCGACGAGACGCGGATCCAGGTGCTCAAAGAAAAGGGCAAAACCGCGCAATCGGACAAATGGATGTGGGTGACCCGCGGCGGTCCGCCGGGCCGCCCCTCTGTGCTATTTGAATACGATCCGTCGCGCGCCGGAAGCGTTCCTGTGCGTCTGCTGGACGGCTTTAGCGGCATACTGCAAGCCGATGGTTATTCCGGCTATAGCCAGGTGTGCAAAGAGAGCGGCCTGACACGGATTGGCTGCTGGGATCATGCGCGGCGCAAATTCATCGAAGCGACCCAAGCCGCGCCGTCCGTTGCGAAGGGTAAGAGCAAGCCCGGTGCCAGCAAGGCCGATGTAGCCCTGGGGTACATAGGTAAGCTCTATGCCATCGAGCGGGAGCAGAAGGAGCGCAGTGATGCCGAGCGTTATCAGGCACGGCAGACACGTAGCATGCCGCTGTTGGCGGAGCTCAAAACCTGGCTGGAGAATAACGTCGGCAAGGTGATGAAAGGCTCGCTGACAAGAAAGGCGATGGA
>NZ_BAAGVN010000015.1:0-6175 GCF_054780855.1 Pseudaeromonas pectinilytica | reverse complement strand
ACAACCAAGAGCCCAACAGTGCAAAATCCTGGTTATCGGGTGGGGTGAAAATAGTCAACAACACGTAAAGGGAACAGCGCCAAGTAGGTCGATTTAGCGGCGCTTACAGTACATTACCAGACAGCTCGATTGATATAAAATCAGATAATGATACATCCGTAGTCAACCCCATCATATGAAATGGAAATCCAAACCCTCTTTTCTTTAAAATGTTCTTCTTTATTTCGCTGATCTCTAAAGAAAAGTCGCGTTCTATCAAGTCATCTAATGCATAATTGTCCCGGACATGATTATTAATGAGCTTGCAAAAATAATATAAAAGAGGATTTATCAGCTCGGATGGATAGCAGTTTATATTTGCTTTTTTCTTTACAATGCCAGCAAGAAGCCTAATCTTATACTCTACGATCTTAGAACGATAAAGCTGCCGTACAACTATTTTTCCTTTATCATTGATTACATCACTGCAATTAATTGCAAACAAAAAAACACCATCATCATTTTGTTTAGAAAAAAACGCCTCTGGTGACTCATTAAAGTTTTCATTATTTATAAAAAACTCTTCAACAATATTTTTAATGCTACCTTTTATACCAGGAGTAATAATCATTGAAACCATCCAAGCCGATTTTAATTAAATTATCTCATAAAAAGATAATACGATCACACTTACTAATCACACTTACATGGCTGTTGGATTTAAATATTTTGCCGTACCCCATGCTGCGACCGTTGATGATAATTCGAAAACAATAGGCAAAAATATAACGACAGCTGGAAGATCAATAAGCCACAAGCCAAGTAGAAGCAATAACGAGCCGATAAAAGGCACACCCGAGCGGGTCTTATATTGTCGAAACCGAATAGCGTCGTAAATAAATAGAACGAGGTAAATCATCTGCATAATAAATAGCAAAACCCCCACCAATATCACGACATAGACAACCATCCACGGACTCCAACTATATTCGTTATAAACCAGCCTGCGTTGCTACAACTGATTCGCAATAAAGTAGATGCCAAAAACGATGACGATAGCGGCCAGACATTGATAGCCGCTGATGAGGCCCAAAAGATAAGCAAACATGCCACCCAATGCCAACACCTGGGTACAGGGTATGGCGGCGCGGCGCAGATAACGGCTTCGAGTTTGCTTATCCATGGTGCCTCCACTGGATCGGTAGTCTTGGCTGCGGTTCGACGGGCTAACGCATTGTGCAATCGATGCTAGCGCACTTTGCAATCAGACCCAATCAGGCGCGTTCATAAATTAAGTCATAACGTGAAGTCATCGCCTGCACAGAATTACTCGCCGATGCCAGAAGGCGTCTGCCGGGCCGGGTGGAGGGGCGACTGCAGCCGGTGCGCGGTCAGGATGACCGCAAAAGGGAGCGTCACGCCATGGATGGCGTGTGGCTCCCGGCCGGAGAAAGATGACCCGGAGCCCGGGGCCTTCCCGGTAGTCGGCATACGCTCGGGCCCGGGATTGTCAAGGGGGAGGCCTTTTCCCCCTTGACCCGCCGCCGCCCGCCGCAGGTGGGCAAATCGCCATTGCCGACCAGGCGGAAACGGATCAAGCAGAATCCAGGCCCGAGCAACGAGGTGCCAATTGGAATATCGGTCGAATGGGGATTGGGCTTATGCCCCATTCACCCAAATCCTGCAGCCGTCTGCCGGGCCGGGTGGAGGGGCGACTGCAGCCGGTGCGCGGTCAGGATGACCGCAAAAGGGAGCGTCACGCCATGGATGGCGTGTGGCTCCCGGCCGGTGAAAGATGACCCGGAGCCCGGAGCTTTCCCGGCAGTCGGCACACGCTCAGGCCCGGGATTGTCAAGGGGGAGGCCTTTTCCCCCTTGACCCGCCACCGCCCGCCGCAGGTGGGCAAATCGCCATAGCCGAAAAGGCGGAAACGGATTTCAGCATCGCCGCTACGCCAGCTAATCGTCATAGCCGAAAAGGCGGAAACGGATTTCGGCTTCGCCGCTACATCGGCAAATATACCGTGCCGACCGAGGTCAGGAATCGACCGGGCCGCAGCCGATACAGGCGGCCCGCAGATCCCCCATCGGCTATCCTTGAGCCGATGACATCACACCAACAACCCATTACGCAACCGGTTGCACAATCATCTATAAACGGGCATGATGCCCACCGAACAATTCGATCCCACACCCGCCCAGCGAGGTTGCTATGCCTAAATCAGTGACGAAATCCATGCCGCAATCCCTAGAACACGGCTTTCCCGATAACTTTTTGTGGGGCGGCGCCGTCGCGGCCCATCAGCTCGAAGGGGGCTGGGATCAGGGCGGTAAAGGACCAAGCGTCGCCGATGTGCTGACCGGGGGAGCCCACGGCGTGATGCGCCGCATCACAGATGGCGTGGTCGAAGGCGAGTTCTACCCGAACCACACCGCCATCGACTTCTACCACACCTACAAGGAAGACATAGCCCTGCTGGCGGAGATGGGTTTCAAGTGCTTCCGTACCAGCATCGCCTGGACCCGCATCTTCCCGCGCGGTGACGAGCTCGAGCCCAACGAAGCCGGCCTGCAGTTCTACGATGATCTGTTCGACGAGCTGCTCAAGCACGGCATCGAGCCCGTGATCACCCTGAGCCACTTCGAGATGCCCTATCATCTGGCCAAAACGGGCGAAGGCTGGCTCAAGCGTGCCGTGATCGAGCACTTTGTGCGCTTCTCCGAGGTGGTGATCCGCCGCTATCAGCACAAGGTGCGTTACTGGATGACCTTTAACGAGATCAACAATCAGATGAACACCGACTCGGATCTGTTCGGCTGGATGTGCTCCGGCGTGCGCTTTAGCCAGCAAGCCGATGCAGTGCAGGCCATGTACCAGGCGGTGCACCACCAGTTTGTCGCCAGCGCCCGGGTGGTGACATTTGCCCATGAACTCAATCCGGCACTGAAAGTCGGCGCCATGTGCGCCATCAGCCCCTTCTATCCCTACTCCTGCCATCCGGACGATGTGATGCTGGCCCAGGTGGCGATGCGGGATCGCTACTTCTTCTCCGATGTGATGGTACGCGGCACCTACCCCAGCTATGCCCTCCTCGACTGGCAGCGTCGCGGCTTCGCCATCGAGATGGCGCCGGAAGATGCCGCCATCCTGGCCGCCGGCACCGTCGACTACATCGGCTTCAGCTATTACATGTCGAACACGGTACAAGCCGGGGAAGCCAAATCCATCGCCCATAGTCAGGACGCCAGCTCCCCCTACTCGGTCACCAACCCGCACATCCGCAGCAGTGATTGGGGCTGGAGTATCGATCCGGTCGGCCTGCGCTACGCCCTGAACTGCCTGTACGAGCGCTATCAGCTGCCGCTGTTTATCGTCGAAAACGGCTTTGGCGCCATCGATAAACCCGACGCCGATGGCCTGGTGCGCGACACCTATCGCATCGACTATCTGGGCGCCCATATTCGCGAGATGAAGAAGGCGGTGACCCTCGATGGCGTGGATCTCATCGGCTACACCCCCTGGGGCTGCATCGATCTGGTCTCGTTCACCACCGGCGAATACAAGAAGCGCTACGGCTTTATCTATGTCGACTTGCATGACGACGGCACCGGCACAGGTGCGCGCTCCCGCAAACAGTCCTTCGACTGGTACAAGAACGTCATCGCCACCAACGGCCGCGAGCTGTAACCAGCCGCCCCGATTTGTCACCCGCCATAACGAATCAGGCCCGGCAATTGCCGGGCCTGTTGTTATCTAGGGATCAGTCAGTTTGCGCTGTGTATCGCCAGGCAAGCACAAGCGTGGCGTCTGCACTCAGGCATCGTCTTCGGCCGGGGTCAGGCGCTCGCTCTCCGGGGTGCGCGGATCCAGCTCGCCGCCCAGGGGCGTATTCGGCGGCATCGGCATATAGCTCTGATGGGCATCCAGAGGCACGGCAGAGCGCGTTTTCTGTCGCCAGAGCAGGAACAGGAACAGGCCGCCGCCGCACAGCGCAAAGTAGATAAACAGCGCCTCGGGGCGGGAGTATTGCATCGCCTGGGAGGCCAGCAGCGGCCCGATCATCGAGCCGAGACTATAGGCCAGCAACATCCCCTGATTGGCACTGACCATCTGCTCCGGCGTCAGCTCGTCACAGGCCTGACTCAGACTGATGGGATAGAGCGAGAACGCCAGCCCGCCAAACAGGAAGATGATCGCCGCCCGCAACTCACCCCACGGCAACTGGCTGGCAATCAGCATGGCGAGACTGAAGATCAGCAACCCCATCCCCAACCCTGCCAGAATGCGCCGCCGATCGAAGCGATCGGAAAGCCGCCCCAGCGGGTACTGCAGCAGCATGCCGCCCAGGATCACCAGCGCCATCAGATTGGCGACCGCGCCCAGCTCCCGCCCGCTGGCGGCAAAAAACAGCGGCAACAAGCCATAGATGCCCCCGAGCACCAGACCCGAGGCCACACAGCTGCCAACCGCCGCCGGGGTCAGCCGCGCCAGGGTGAGCAAGCCGATATGGCGCGCCGTCCCGGTTTGCGGCAGCGGTACCCGGGTCAGCGCCAGCGGCAGTACCGAGAGTGACGCACTGATGGCCACCAGGGCAAACGGCGATAACTGCAGCGGATCGATAAAGTGCAGCAGCCACTGCCCAGCCGCCAGCCCGCCGTAGAGCAGTATCATATACACCGCCATCAGACGACCCCGGGTGGCCGGAGAGCTGGAGACCAGCATCCAGGATTCGATGACCACGAACAGGCCGCCGGTGGCAAAGCCGCCGACCAGACGCAGCCCGCTCCAGACCGCCGGATCCACCCACAGGCCGTGGCACAGCGCCAGTACCGCGAGCAGCGAGGCATAGGCGGCGTAGGCCCGAATATGGCCAATGCGCCGGATGAGCCGCACATTGACGAAAGCGCCCAGCACCAGACCGGCGAAATAGGCACTACTGACCAGGCCAATCCAGCCGGCAGCCACCCCTTCGGCGTTCAGGCGCAAGCTGAGTAAGGTGGAGAGCAGGCCATGGCCGACAATAAAGATCAGCAGGCCTAAGAGAGGTGAAAGTACCGTAGGCGGAATAAACGCCAGCATGAAACGCTCCTTCTAGTCACCGCAGCCGATAGACTCCCATGGATTGGGGGCCATCACGGTTGCCACAGGATCACCCTACATCATTCAGCTGCGGTTAACCCTAACACCAGATGTACGACCGTTAAAAAATCGCAAACGGGCAGGGCCCAAGCCGCCGGATGATGCTTGAGCCGGGCTCTGCCAGGAACAATCGCGCTGGCTTGGTCACGGCTTCCCGCTCTATCTCGGCGGATCCCTGTCTGTCCCCGGGGCAGCACTCGGCGAGAACCAGAGTTGCGGCTCCTGAAGCGGAGTTTGTGCGGGTAACAGGGGATTGTGCAGGTGGATGATTTCCCTTTGCTGCAGATCCGCTTTCTCAAGCGCCATCTGATGGGCGGGATAACTGAACAATAAACGGGCAAATGAACCATCCGCTATGGCCGCACGGAGCCCACGCTCGAGCTGGTCAGCCAGAGCCTGGTTCTTCTTGTGCACGAAAAAGTAGGCATCTGCGGGGTAGACCAGCAGGAAGTGGGGATCCACCATAGTATTCTTCAATTTTTTGCTCTCAATCTCTCCCCACGCCTCCAGGATCCCCCGCGGAAAGCAACGAATGCTGCCCTTGTCCAGCATGAAATGGATGCGTTTGTAATCGGAGATGCCGCGCACCTTGAAGTCATTGGCCGTAAGGATAGTCGTATCAGGCCAATCAGCCCCCTGATAGCAAGGCAACTGCCTGAGCTCCTCGACACTCATGCTGGCGAAGCGCTGCTCATCCCGTTTGTTGATCAAGATGACCCTGTAGCCTAACAACCCTTGCGTCNAGCCTTGGTGCAACGTGGTTCGTTGACCGTCTGGATGGATGAGCAAGCCATCCAGCAGTGGCATTGCCAGACCCATCATGGCCGCCGAGGGCGAGGCTTCCATTACAGCGACTCCGCCATTGAAACCGCGCTGATGCTCAAGGCGGTATTCAAGCTACCGCTGCGTGCCTTGGAAGGCTTCATCAACTCGCTGTTCGAGCTGATGAAGGTGCCCTTACAGTCGCCGGACTACAGCTGTATAAGCAAGCGCGCCAAGACGGTCGAAATCAAGTACCGCCTACCGAGCCATGGCCCAGTGGCTCACCTGGTCATCG
>NZ_BAAGVN010000014.1:0-24409 GCF_054780855.1 Pseudaeromonas pectinilytica | reverse complement strand
ACAACCAAGAGCCCAACAGTGCAAAATCCTGGTTATCGGGTGGGGTGAAAATAGTCAACAACACGTAAAGGGAACAGCGCCGTGCGCAGGCTATCGCCCCGGGCGATAGCCGCTTTCCTTCCGGCAGCAATCACGGGAGAATGGCGACATCGCCATATAACCTACTGGCTGAACCCCTAGCCTACCGGCTGAACCTCAGGAGAAACCATGACTCAGCGCGTCTACTGTATTGCCCAATTCGAGCCCAAGCCGGGCCAGCTGGAAGAGTTATTTCGCGTGTTGCAGGCACTGGAGCCGGACACCTTGCGCGAAGAGGGCTGCATCCAATACCGCATCACCCGTCATATCCCCAGCCCGTTTGCCGAGGGCACCAGCTTCCCGCTGGTGTTCAACGAGATCTGGGCCGATATGGCGGTGTTTGAAGCCCATTGCCAGAAACCCTATATCCAGCGCTTCTTCGACGAGCAGTGCATCAGCGCCGATGGCCTAGTCGCCCAATGGAATGTCTGTGTCTACAGCGACGAGCTGCCCGCCTAAGCGCGAGCTGCCCGCATAAGCACAGAGACTCACTGGCCATAGCGAACATGGCGTAACGGAAGGTGTGGACGAAGCGCAGACCGTTGGCGGCAAGGATGCCGCCGTCGAGCCTACAGGGATGTATTCACGGCGGGTCTGTGTTCGTCCTCACTTCCGGAGACCTCACTCTGGAGTTGCAGACCATACCGCCCCTGTCTGCGAACAGCAGACGAAAAAAAACCCGCCAGCGGCGGGTTTTTTTATGCCAGCAGCAGCGCTTAACGCGGCAGCGTGCTGGAGCCCATCAGGAACTGATCCACTTCGCGGGCGCACTGACGGCCTTCGCGAATGGCCCAGACCACCAGGGATTGACCGCGACGGATGTCACCGGCGGCGAATACCTTAGGCTTGGAGGTGGCATAGCAGCCCACGCCATCGGTGGTGGCCTTGGCATTGCCACGTCCATCCTTGTCGATACCGAAGCTATCCAGCACCTTGGTCAGCGGCTGGGTAAAGCCCATGGCCAGGAATACCAGATCGGCCTTCAGCTCGAACTCGGAGCCCGCCACTTCCACCAGCTTGCCATCCACGAACTCGACCTTGACCAGCTTGAGGGCGGTCAGCTTGCCGTTTTCACCGATGAACTCCTTGGTGGAGACGGCGAACTCACGGACACAGCCTTCGTCGTGGGAAGAAGAGGTGCGCATCTTGAGCGGCCAGTACGGCCAGGTCAGCGCCTTGTTCTCTTGCTCCGGCGGTTGTGGCATCACTTCCAGCTGGGTGATGGAGGCAGCGCCATGACGGTTGGAGGTCCCGACGCAATCCGAGCCGGTATCACCACCACCAATCACCACCACATGCTTGCCCGCGGCGCTGATTGGGTTCTTGTTGTCGCCCGCCACTTCCTTGTTCTGGGGAATGAGGAATTCCAGCGCAAAGTGAATGCCGGAGTTCTCACGACCCGGAACCGGCAGATCCCGCGGCGTCTCGGAGCCACCGGAGAGGATCACCGCATCAAACTGGGCATCCAGCTCGGCCGGAGTCACTAGGGTGACGGCATCGTTGACCACGCCCTTGGGCAGGTCTTTATCGCTGCACACCAGGGTCTTGGTCTTGATGGTGACGCCTTCGGCAACCAGCTGGGCCACACGACGGTCGATGACCGACTTGTCGAGCTTGAAGTCCGGGATGCCGTAACGCAGCAGACCACCGACCCGATCGTTCTTCTCGAACAGGGTCACTTCATGGCCAACGCGCGCCAGCTGTTGAGCCGCCGCCAGACCCGCAGGGCCAGCACCGACCACTGCCACCTTCTTGCCGGTTTTCACGGCAGCCGGTTGCGGCAGGACCCAACCATTTTCCCAGGCGCGGTCAATGATGGCGCGTTCGATGGACTTGATGCCCACCGGCGCGGCATTGATGCCCAGAGTACAGGCCGCTTCACACGGGGCCGGACAGATCCGGCCTGTGAATTCGGGAAAGTTGTTGGTGGAGTGCAGTACCTTGATCGCCTGCTGCCAGTTGCCACGGTAGACCAGATCATTCCAGTCCGGAATGATGTTATTCACCGGGCAGCCGTTATTGCAGAACGGGATACCACAATCCATGCAGCGGGCGCCCTGCTGCTTGGCTTCTTCTACGGTCAGGGTTGGCACGAACTCGCCATAATGTTTGACGCGCTCAGCAACCGGGGCGTAGGTCTCTTTGACTCGCTCGAATTCGAGAAAACCGGTTGGCTTACCCATTACGCAATCTCCTTCTGCTGTTGCTTGGCCGCTGCCAATTCCTTCAGGGCGCGGCGGTATTCATTCGGATAGACCTTGACGAACTTGCCACGGTAGCTGTCCCAGTCGGCCAGGATGGACTTGGCACGCGGGCTACCGGTGAGCTCGGCGTGCTGGGCGATGAGGCCCTTGAGCAGCACTTCGTCGGCCTGTTCCAGGTGCAAGGGTTCATCCTTGGCTTGTTGTGCAGCCGGCAGCACCTTCTCCAGTGCGACTTGCGCCAGGTTGCAGCGCTCGATGAAGGTTTCATCTTCATCCAGCACGTAGGCGATACCGCCGGACATGCCCGCCGCAAAGTTGCGACCGGTTTGTCCCAGCACCACAACCGTACCACCGGTCATGTATTCGCAACCGTGATCACCGACCCCTTCAACCACAGCCGTACCACCGGAGTTACGGACGCAGAAGCGTTCACCCGCAACCCCATTGAGGAAGGCTTCGCCATCGGTGGCACCGTACATGACGGTGTTGCCGCAGATGATGTTGCGGGACGGCTCCGGCGTGAAGGCATCACTCGGACGAATGATGACCCGGCCACCGGACAGCCCCTTGGCCACGTAGTCGTTGCCCTCGCCCACCAGCTCCAGGGTAATCCCCTTGGCCAGGAAGGCGGCAAAGCTCTGACCGGCAGTGCCGTTCAGGCGAACCTGAATGGTGCCAACTGGCAGACCGTCATTGCCGTAACGCTTGGCCACTTCACCGGAGAGCATGGAGCCCACGGTGCGGTTGATGTTCTTGATCGGCAGTTCAATCTTGACCGCTTCACCCTTCTCCAGCGCTGGCTTGGCTTGTGCCACCAGTTGCTGATCCAGGGCTTTTTCCAGGGCGTGGTCCTGGGTTTCGGTGTGCAGACGAGCCACAGAGGCCGGCACTTCCGGTTGGAAGAAGATCTTGGAGAAGTCCAGACCCTGAGCCTTCCAGTGTTCGACACCGGCGCGCTTGTCCAGCAGGTCGGAGCGACCGATCAGGTCGTCAAACTTGCGGATGCCCATTTCGGCCATCAGCTGACGCACTTCTTCCGCAACGAAGAAGAAGTAGTTGACCACATGCTCCGGCTGACCGGTGAAGCGCTTGCGCAGCTCCGGATCCTGAGTCGCCACGCCCACCGGACAGGTGTTCAGGTGGCACTTACGCATCATGATGCAGCCCTGCACCACCAGCGGCGCTGTGGCAAAGCCGAACTCGTCAGCCCCCAGCAGAGCACCGATGATGACGTCACGGCCGGTCTTCATCTGACCATCCACCTGGACGCGGATACGGCTACGCAGTTGGTTCAGTACCAGCGTTTGCTGAGTTTCCGCCAGGCCCAGTTCCCAGGAGGAACCGGCATGCTTGATGGAAGACTGCGGCGAAGCCCCGGTACCACCATCGTGACCGGCGATGACCACGTGGTCAGCCTTGGCCTTGGAAACACCGGCAGCCACGGTACCGACACCCACTTCCGACACCAGCTTCACGGAGATGGAGGCGGCGGAGTTGACGTTCTTCAGATCGTGGATCAGCTGGGCCAAATCCTCGATGGAGTAGATGTCATGGTGCGGCGGCGGGGAGATGAGGCCCACACCCGGCACTGAGTGACGCAGGAAGCCGATATACTCGGAAACCTTGTGACCCGGCAGCTGACCGCCTTCACCGGGCTTGGCGCCCTGGGCCATCTTGATCTGGATCTGGTCGGCATTGACCAGATATTCGGCGGTCACACCGAAACGGCCGGAGGCGACCTGCTTGATGGCAGAGCGCAGGCTGTCACCGGCTTCCAGTTGCAGATCCCGCTCGATGCGCGAGGCACCGATGATTTCGGACAACAGGGTCGGCTGGCTGACCGGAATGAAACGCTTGGCATCTTCGCCGCCTTCACCGGTGTTGGACTTGCCGCCAATCCGGTTCATGGCCACGGCCAGGGTGGTGTGCGCCTCGGTGGAGATGGAGCCCAGCGACATGGCGCCGGTGGCGAAACGCTTGACGATCTCCTTGGCGGATTCGACTTCGTCCAGCGGAACTGGCTCTGCCGCCTTTTTGATCTCGAACAGGCCACGCAAGGTCAGGTGACGCTTGCTCTGGTCGTTGATGATCTGGGCGTATTCCTTGTAGTTGTCAAACTTGCCGCTACGGGTGGCGTGCTGCAGCTTGGCAATGGCGTCCGGGGTCCACATGTGTTCTTCACCGCGGATCCGGAACGCATAGTCGCCACCAGCATCCAGCATCTCGGCCAGTACCGGATCGGCGGAGAAAGCGGCATCGTGCAGACGAATGGCTTCTTCGGCGACTTCAAACAGACCGATCCCTTCCACGTTGGACGGGGTGCCGGTGAAGTACTTCTCGACGAAGGCCTTCTGCAGACCCACGGCTTCGAAGATCTGGGCGCCGGTGTAGGACATGTAGGTGGAGATACCCATCTTGGACATCACCTTGCACAGGCCCTTGCCCACCGCCTTGGTGAAGTTCTTCACATACTTCTCGGCCTTCTCGACGTCGCCTTGCGCCATTTGACGCAGGGTTTCGACCGCGAGCCACGGGTGCACGGCTTCGGCACCGTAGCCACCCAGCAACGCGAAGTGGTGCACTTCACGAGCCGAGCCGGTTTCTACCACCAGACCCGTGCTGGTGCGCAGACCGCGCTTGACCAGACGCTGGTGCACGGCGGAGGTCGCCAGCAGCGCCGGGATCGCCAGTTGATCCTTTGCCACTTTGCGGTCGGAGAGGATCAGGATGTTGGAGCCATGCTTGACCGCATCTTCGGCTTCCGCAGCCAGCGAGGCCAGACGGGCTTCGATACCCTCTTTACCCCAGGCCAGCGGATAGGTGATATCCAGCTCGTGGGAGCGGAACTTGTTGCCGGTGAACTGCTCGATATCGCGGATCTTCTCCATCTGCTTGGCAGAGAGCACCGGCTGGGTGACTTCCAGACGGATCGGCGGATTGATATCGGCATTGTTCAGCAGATTCGGCTTGGGCCCGATGAAGGAGACCAGGGACATGACCAACTCTTCGCGGATCGGGTCGATCGGCGGGTTGGTGACCTGGGCGAACAGCTGACGGAAGTAGCTGTACAGCGGCTTCTCTTTCTTCGACAGCACGGTCAGCGCCGAGTCATTCCCCATGGAGCCAATGGCTTCTTCGCCATTTTCCGCCATCGGAGTCATCAGCAGCTTGATATCTTCCTGGGTGTAGCCAAAGGCTTGTTGCAGCTCGAGCACTTCGGCGCCGTGCTCGGCCGGAGCCACGTCACCTTCGATGTCATCCAGCTTGATGCGGATCTTGTCGATCCACTCGGCATACGGCTTGGCATGGGCCAGGGAGTTTTTCAACTCTTGGTCATCGATGATGCGCCCTTGTTCCATGTCGATGAGGAACATCTTGCCGGGCTGCAGACGCCACTTCTGGGCGATGCGGGAATCTTCGATCGGCAGCACGCCGGATTCGGAGGCCATGACCACCAGATCATCCTTGGTGACCAGGTAACGGGCCGGACGCAGACCATTCCGGTCCAGCGTCGCGCCGATCTGGCGACCATCGGTGAACGCCACGGCGGCCGGGCCGTCCCAGGGTTCCATCATGGCAGCATGATATTCATAGAAGGCGCGGCGCTTGTTATCCATGGTGCCGTGCTTTTCCCAGGCTTCCGGGATCATCATCATCACGGCATGGGCCAGGGAGTAACCGCCCATCACCAGCAGCTCCAACGCGTTATCGAAGGAGGCGGAGTCAGATTGTCCCGGATAGATCAGCGGCCAGACCTTGTTCAGGTCTTCGCCCAGTACCGGTGAGGTAATGGCGCGTTCACGGGCACGCATCCAGTTGACGTTGCCACGGACGGTGTTGATTTCCCCGTTGTGGGCAATCAGGCGGAACGGATGCGCCAGATCCCAGGTCGGGAAGGTATTAGTGGAGAAGCGTTGGTGCACCAGCGCCAGCGCGGAGACAAAACGTGGATCCGCCAGGTCGTTGTAATACAGACCCACCTGATCGGCCAGCAGCAGCCCCTTGTAGTTGACGGTACGCGCCGAGAAGGAGGGTACGTAAAACTCGCCACAGTGCTTGAGCTTCAGCGCGCGAATGGCGTGGGAACAACGTTTGCGGATGATATACAGCTTACGTTCCAGCGCATCGGTGACCAGGATGTCACTGCCGCGACCGACGAAGATCTGACGGATCACCGGCTCTTTGGCCTTGACCACGGGGGACATGGGGCACTCGGCATTGACCGGCACATCCCGCCAGCCCAGCACGATCTGGCCTTCGGCACGCACGGCACGCTCGATCTCTTCCTCACACGCCATGCGCGAAGCCGCTTCTTGAGGCAGGAAGATCATTCCGACGCCGTACTCGCCATCCGCAGGCAGGGTCACGCCTTGCTTGGCCATTTCGGCACGATACAGCTGATCCGGGATCTGCAGCAGAATACCGGCACCATCGCCTTGCAGCGGGTCAGCGCCAACTGCACCCCGATGATCCAGATTTTTCAGGATCAACAATCCTTGTTCAACGATACTGTGGCTCTTCTGCCCTTTCATGTGGGCTACAAAGCCAACACCACAGGCGTCGTGTTCGTTCGCAGGGTCGTAAAGGCCCTGGCGCTGGGGTACCGCCGATTCCATCACGCTTGAATCCTCTCAATCTATCTCGGGTCCATCCGCAGAGAAAAAAAGCTGGCATCTACCAGCTTGGCTGTCACTCTGAGGGCTTGTAACGGGCGAATATACTGTGATTCCCGCCCCAATTCAAGGCAACCCGCTGCCGGTCAGATCAGGGCTTTTCGAGCAAAAAATCATTAAAAGACAAGACGTTATCAAACTAATTCCAGAATAGTGCATCCTGCATCAATTTCGCTCAATTTCGACCGCCGACGTATCCTCGCCTATATCCCGCTGCAATAGCCAAAGCGCGGCGCCCTCATGGGGGTTTTACGTGTTAAAAGTTTAATGAATGGTTAAATTTCAGAGTTTTATTTCGTTTAAGCCTTGAATGGCAGAGTCCGAACTCATGAGGCAATTGAGAGTAGATCGCATTTAAAATCTATCTTGCAGTCATTTGACGCTAAACATGGATTATTTTTAAAGCATTCACCGCCATTCCTGCGGTTTTACCGTCGCTTTGCCGGATCTGCCCGCCGGGTAAAAAAAAATCCAATTTGTGACTCGGTTATAGATTTTGAGCTCTGTCTGCATCCCGCTCTGCCGAGCCCACGCCATGTCTGTTGCTATAACCTGTCCCTTATCGACGCCAGAGACAGGCGCGGCACCCGCAGCAGCGGTGCGGATCAGGCATTGTCGCCATCTCGAGCTGCGAGCCAACTGCGGCTGGTGATATCATGGCGCCACTATTCATCTACAGACCCAGAAGCGAGTACCCCATGAAAATAGGCATCATAGGTGCGATGGACCAGGAAGTTGCCCTGCTGCGAGCCCAGATGAGCGACGTCGAAGAGCTGAGCCTGGCCGGTTGCGAATTCTACAGCGGCCAGCTGGCTGGCCAGCAGGTCGTGCTGACCCGCTCCGGGATCGGCAAGGTGGCCGCGGCGGTTGCCACCACCTTGTTGCTGGATCGCTTCGCACCGGATTGCGTCATCAATACCGGCTCGGCGGGTGGTTTTGATCCCGAGCTGCATATCGGCGATGTGGTCATCTCCAGCGAAGTGCGTCATCACGATGTGGATGTCACCGGGTTTGGCTATGAAATCGGCCAGGTGCCGCAGATGCCCGCCGCCTTTATCGCCGATGAACGCTTGAAGGCCCTGGCGCGCGCCGCCGTAGCCGAGCTGCAAGAGGGGATCCAGAGTAAGGAAGGGCTGATCTGCACCGGCGACCAGTTCATGTGTGACCCGGAGCGTATCGCCAAGGCGCGCGCCGACTTCCCGACCATGGCCGCCGTGGAGATGGAAGGGGCCGCCATCGCCCAGGTCTGCCATCAGTTCGGTGTGCCCTTTGTGGTCACCCGCTCGCTCTCCGATATCGCCGGTAAAGAATCGCCTGACTCTTTTGACGCCTATCTGGAAATCGCGTCTCGCAACTCCTCGGCGATGGTCGTCGCCATGTTGAAACGGATGTAATAGGTGGAAACCTCCCTGCTGTGGACCCTGCTGGAGCAACCGGCCATCTTGCTGGCTCTGGCCTTGCTGCTGGAGTGGATATTGCCATTGCCCTCCCAGGTGCAGCCTTCGGCGCTGGTGCCTTTACTGGAGCGGTTGAGCCAGAAGGTCAATCGGCGCGGCACGCCCCTGACCCAGCAGTGGATCGCGGGCTTATTGACTCCCTTGACGGTGTTGATCCCCGCCCTGCTGGGACAATGGGCCTTGCGCAACCTATCACTCTCCGAGGCGCTATTCGATCTGCTGCTGCTGGTGTGGCTGCTGGAGTGGCGGCCGCTGAAAAATGAATCCCAGGCGCTGCAACACCTGCTGCGGGCCAACAAGATCAGCATGGCCCGTCTGCAACTGGCGCGTTGGACTCGTCGCGATACCAGTCGCCTGAGTCTGATGGGCCTGTGCAAGGCGGCCAGTGAGATGACGGTGCTGCGCTGGCTCGGGCAATGGTTCGGCGTGGCGTTCTGGTTCTTGTTGGCCGGTATCGAGGGCGCCCTCACCTTCCGTCTGCTGCAGCTGATGGCCCAGGCCTTCAGCCCGAAACTGGCGCGCAATCTGCAGTTCGGCGAGTTTTGTTGTCGCCTCTATAGCCTGATGTTACTGCTGCCGGGTTGGTTCGCCACCCTGTTGCTGGGTGCCTTTCCCGGTGGTGGTCCAGCCTTGCTGGCCGCCTTCCGCCAGGCTCGGGGTTGGTACAGCTCCGGTAGTGGCGCCTTGCTGGCCGCCATCGCTGCCGGTTTAGGCATCAGCCTGGGCGGCCCGCGTTTCTATCTGGAGCAGAAGATCCGCTACGTGCGGCTCGGTGGTTCCCGAGAGCCGGACTTGCAGGCGCTGCAACAGGTGCACCGCCGCCTGACGGCGCTGAGTGTCTTGCTGTTATTCCTGCTCGTCGGCTTTGAGGGGATCGCATTCTATGCGCAGTATCTGCGTTAAAGCCCTGTGCTTGCTGCTGGCCTGGTTCGTTGTGGGTGCGCAGGCCGCCGCCCCCCAGCGCCTGGTCAGTCTGACTCCCCACATTACCGAGTTGCTGTTTTCCATCGGTGCCGGCCCCCAGGTCATCGCCACCGATGATGCCAGCGACTGGCCTGCCTCGGTCAAACAGCTGCCCCATGTCGCCAATTACCAGAGCATCAATCTGGAGCGCCTACTGGCGCTGCGGCCGGATCTGGTGCTGGTCTGGAGCGGCTATCAACAGTTGATGGTGCATCAGTTGCAGGCGCTGGATATTCCGGTGCTGGTGGTCGATTCCCGTCGGCTGCAGGATCTGCCACGAGATCTGCGTCAGCTCGGCGAAGCCACCGGTCATAGTGCTCGGGCTGAAGCCCTGGCATTGCAGGTGGAAGCCGATTTTCAGCGGCTCAAGCAGCAGTACCAGCACCGTAAGCCGGTACGACTGCTGTATCAACTCTGGTCGCCGCCACTGACCACGGTTGCCGAAGGCAGCTGGATCCAGGATGCCATCGCCTGGTGTGGCGGTGACAATCCGTTTGCCAGCAGCCCGGCGCCCTATCCGCAGATCAGCGAGGAAGCCGTGCTGTTGCAACAACCGGAGCTCATCATCAGCGCCCAGGATGCCCAGAGTCTGCAACGCTGGCAGCAATGGCCCGAACTGCCAGCGGTCGCCCACCAGCAGCTGAAACTCAGCCAGCCGGATCGCCTGCAGCGCCTGACGCTGCGGACGGTGGCAGGCATCGAGGAGCTGTGCCAGCTCATCGATCAGGCACGCTAATTACCTCCCGCCCGCTGCCTGTTAGATCTGGCAGCGCATCAGGTCAGACCTCTGTCAGATTCGTCTATCCTCAGATGTAGGTTCGCTCATCTGGCAGGGATATCCATGAAACTTCAATCCATCCAACTCAAGATTGCGCTGCTGGCGGGCGGTTGCCTGCTGTGCGCCATGATCCTGTTGTCGGCGCTGTCGTTTTTTTCGGCCCAACGCAGTCAGGAGATGGTGCTCCAGCAAACCGGTCAGGAAGCGAAGGATATCGCCGAGCAACTGCTGCTGGCTCGCACCGAAGCCGAGGCCGCGGCGGTGCAGAATTACCTGAATGAGGCGTTTGTCCGCACCCAGCTCCTGGCCCAGGATATTTACTTTCTGCAAAAATATGCCCGCGAAAACCAGAAAGATGCCGCCTCCTTGCGCCACACAGTGCTGATGAAGGGCCAAGATGCACTCAACATGAGTCGTGAGACCCTGGGGATTTTTGTAGTCATGGAGCCCGATGCGCTGGATGGCACTGACGCGACCTTCAAAGGCAGTGAGCTGACGCAAACCGGCGCCAATGCCGACGGCCGCCAGGCGTTCTATTGGTCACGGAATGAGGCGGGCAAGCCCAGAGTCGAAGCGATCGAGGAAGAGGAACTCGCCGATACCACCCTGGATGCTTACGGCGTAGAAGCCAATGCCTGGGCAACCTGTGCGCTGCGCAGTCAACAGCTCTGCCTGATGGACCCCTACACGGATGAAGTCAACGACCAACCGGTGGCGATGACCTCCATTGTCTTGCCGCTACAACCGGAGGGTCGTCTGCAAGGGATCCTGGGCATGGATTTAGCCCTGGCGCCCTTGCAAGCCATTGTCACCCGGATGGATCAGCAGCTCTACGCCGGTCAAGGCAGCGTACAACTCATCAGCCAGCATGGGGTCATAGCCGCCCAGAGTGACCAACAGCACCCCCCCCTGAACCAGGATCCGCAGGCGCAACAGCGCCAACTGGACGCTTGGTTGGCACAGGGCAAGACCGGGCATCGCTGGCAAGGCGACACGCTGGAAATGGTGGTGCCAATTCCATTGGCACAGAGCGATCAGCGCTGGAATCTGCTGGTGCGCATGCCGGCGGCGGCAGTCTTCGCCTCAACCACACAACTACAGGCCCAACTGGAGCAACAATTCGCCCGGCACCTGCAGGAACAACTGCTGTGGGGGCTGTCATTTACCCTGTTGGCCCTACTGCTGATCACCCTTGCCGCGCACCGCATTGCCAGTCCGATCCGCATCGTCGCCGAACGTCTCAAGGAGATTGCCCACGGTGAAGGCGATCTGACCCAGCGCATTCATCTATCCCAGCGGGATGAAGTCGGTTTACTGGCCCATCGTTTCAATGCGTTTCTCGAACGTCTGCGGAGCACCATCAGTGAAGTCGTGGAAACGGCCGCCGGAACCCGTCATGGCGTGATTGAGGCCTCGGATCTGGCCTTGCAAACCCGCTCGATCCTGCAGGCTCAATCGTTGGAAATCGATCAGGTCGCCACCGCCTGCACCCAGATGCATGCCACGGCCGCCGAAATTGCCGAAAGTGCCCAACAGGCTCTAGCGGCCACCCAAGTCGCCGAGCAAGCGGCACGAGAGGGCCAGCTCGTGGTGGGCCGCACCGATGGCGCCATGCAACAGCTGATGGCGGACATGAGCCAAACCAAGCCCAAAGTGGAAAATCTGTCGCGCAACAGTACCAACATCAATCAGATCCTAGCGGTCATCACCACGATTGCCGAACAAACCAATCTGCTCGCCCTCAATGCCGCCATCGAAGCCGCCAGAGCCGGAGAGCAGGGTCGAGGCTTTGCCGTGGTAGCCGATGAGGTGCGCGGTCTGGCTCACCGCACTCAGGAATCGATTGGCGAGATCCAATCGGTGATCGAACAACTGCAACAGGGCACCCAGGAGGTCGTCGCCGCGATCCTCAGTGGTCATGATCAGGCCTATCAGACTCAACAGCAGGCTCTCGCCTCGGTGGGCGTACTGGAACAAATTAGCCAGGCCATCAACACCATCCACCAGATGAATGAACAAATATCCCATGCGGTGCGCGAGCAGAGTCAGGCCAGCGATGAGATCAGTCGCAACATCTGTAATATTCGCGGCGTCAGCCATAGCATCATCCAGGGAGCCGACAGCTCGGCTCATCTCTCCGAGCAGCTCAGTACCCTGGCCGAACGCCAACATGCACTGGTGGGTCAGTTCAAGATTTAAGAACCGAACTGGTAGCCACCACTCGCATCAGGCCAACCGCTCGGCGCAGCCAGCAGAGAGCTCCCGCCCTGCTGGCTCACCCCCACGGCCCAGCCCCATGACCATGGCGCAGGCGATCAAATGCCAGAGCCTAGGAAATTTCGTCGCCCCTCTAGCCGCTCCGCGTCGCGCTCCGTACAATCTCGCCACTTTATTTCCGCTGGATGTGCTTGCCCATGGATACCACCCTGATTGACCAGCTGGTTTACTATTTTGATCTCTTCGGCACCGCCGTATTCGCCTTCTCCGGGGTGCTGGTCGCCGGTCGTCTGCGCATGGACGCCATTGGCGTCATAGTGCTGGCAGCCGTCACGGCAGTAGGGGGCGGCACCATCCGCGATCTGCTGATTGGCGCTCGCCCCATCTTCTGGATCCAGGACACCACCTATCTGTGGGTTATTCTGGGGACGGCAGCGTTTGGTATGTGGCTGGCCCGGGTGCCGCGCCGCTTGCCCTGGTATGTGTTACCAGTAGCGGATGCCTTCGGGCTGGCGCTATTTGTGGTCATAGGTGCGAAAAAAGCGCTGTTATTCGGCACCTCGGGCATGGTCGCCGTGGTGATGGGAGTCATTACCGGGGTGGCCGGGGGGCTGATCCGCGATGTGCTGGCCCGGGAAATCCCCATGGTGCTGCAAAAAGAGATCTACGCTACCGCCTGTATCTTCGGCGGAGTGCTCTATACCGTCTCGCTCTCCCTGGAGCTGGCCCACATTCCCGCCATGCTGATCAGCATGCTGGGCGTGCTGGCGGTGCGTATCACCGCCATCTTCCGCCATCTCTCCTTGCCGTCGTTCGCCCTGCGCGACTGATTGAACGGGTCTGCGGTTTTCTCCGGCCCCAGACCCGGCCTATACTGGCTTCCCCTCGTCATGGAGAAGCCACTGTGTCCCGTTTTGTCCTCATCACTGGTTGTTCTAGCGGTATCGGTTATCACGCCGCACATCGTCTGCAACAAGAAGGCTTTCACGTCATCGCCTCGGCGCGTCACCCCGATGCGGTGGCCCGTCTGCAGGCCGAAGGGCTGACCGCCATCCAGCTGGATTTGGCCGATACCGCCTCCATCCGTGCCGCCGTGGCACAAACCCTGGAACTCTGTCACGGCCGCCTCTATGGATTGTTCAATAATGGCGCGTATGGCCAGCCCGGAGCTCTGGAAGATCTACCGACCGATGCCCTGCGCGCCCAGTTCGAGAGTAATTTTTTTGGCTGGCACGAACTGACCCGCTTGTTATTGCCGAGCATGCTGGCCGCCAACGAGGGGCGCATCATCCAGAACAGTTCGGTGCTTGGCCTGGTGGCGATGAAATATCGCGGTGCCTATAACGCCAGCAAATTTGCCCTCGAAGGCTATACCGATACCTTGCGTCTCGAATTGCGGGGTACCGGGGTGCAGATCAGTCTCATCGAGCCTGGGCCCATCGCCAGCCAATTCCGCGCCAATGCCCTGGCGGCATTGCGTCAGCACATCGATCTGGAACACAGCCGCCATACCCCCGTTTACCAGCAGACCCTCAGTCGCCTGGAAAAAGTGGTGCCCGGCAACCGCTTCACCCTGCCGCCCGAGGCCTGTATGCCGCCGCTTCTGCATGCGCTCAACGCCCGCCGCGCCCGCCCGCGCTATCAGGTGACGACACCGAGTAAATGGATGAATCTGCTACGCGGCTGGCTGCCGACCCGGCTGCTGGATGCCCTGGTCGCCAAATCGGCCTGAAGTGTCATCTCAAGATAGATGGTTGTTCGTCTGGGGAAACGCCGCTAACACTACGGGCCCCGCAGGGCCCGTAGCGTTGACAATAAATCGCAGCGCTTAACCGTAGTGCTGACCATTGTCATAATAGGCAGTACGCGTCAGGGGGAGCACGATCACAGCCACATCCTGCTCGGCACCCAACTGGGCCTTCACCGCCTGGGTGATGAGTTGGGCCGCCTGATCCTGCACCACCTGCCCACGATCGAACCACATCAGCTCGACGAAGGGATAGCCCGGCACCGTCTGGCCGGCGATAATAAACTCGCTGGCGACCAGCTCCAGGGTAAAGTGCGCCACAGGGGCACCGGTCAGAGTGGAGAGATCTTGCACCAGTTGGCCACTCAAGCGCGCCAGAGGCTCACGCGCTATGCCACGAAAACGTAAGTGAGGCATAATATTTCCCATGTTGGATAAGCATCCGACCACCGGTCCACTCTGGACCAGCAGCCACATCAAGCTCCCCATCATAAGGCGCTCACGCAGATGAAAAAAGGCAACCCCATCAAAAGCTGGCAAGCGGGTCTCTGTTCCCTGTTGCTGCTACCGGCCATGGTCCTGGCCGAGCCCGGTTTCTGGCACGCCAGCAAAGAGGGGCGCAACCTGTGGATCCTGGGATCCATCCATGTCGGACAAGATAGCTTCTACCCCTTGCCCAAGCCGATTGAAGATGCCTGGCAACAAGCCGATGTGCTGATCGTCGAGGCCGACCTGCGCGCCATCAGCGAGCAGGACCAGCAGCAGATCGTCCAGCTCAGCCAACTGCCAGCCGGTGACAAGCTAGCCAATCACCTGAGTCCGACCCTGTATCAGCAGGTGGTGAAACAGGCCCAGGCCTATGGTCTGCCGGAAGCCGGTATTCAGCAACTGCGCCCCTGGGTCACCGCCATCACCCTGATGCAGCAGGCTTTGGCCAGTGCCGGTTATCAACCGGAGCTCGGCGTCGATGAGCACTTCTCCAGCCAGGCCGCCCGTATGGGGGTCCCCATTCGCGGTTTGGAGCGGGTGCCGGAACAGTTTGGCTATCTCGCCGGCATGAACGAGCTGGAAGATGATTTCCTGCAGGCGACCATCGAGCAGATCGGCACCATGAAGACGGAAGTGCCGAAGCTTATCCAGGCCTGGCAGGATGGCGATGGCCCTATGCTGCAGAAGATGCTGAGTGAAGAGCAAGGCAGCCCGCAATTGCAGGAGCTGATGGAGCGCCGTCTGCTCAAGGAGCGCAACCATAACTGGATCCCGAAACTGACGGTGATGCCGGAGAAAAACCAGTTCCTGGTGGTGGGCGCCCTGCATCTGTATGGCCCGGATGGCGTATTGAATCTGCTGCGCCAGCAAGGCTATCAGCTGCAGGTCGTCACCGACGCCACCGAATAAATCAGAGCCGTTACTCACAGCATCAGGAATTTTACGTCATGAGCTACGCCAAACTTGAACAACGCTTCACCCAATTGCATCACTTCGCCCATCTGGGGGCTATCTGTGGTTGGGATCGTGCCACCATGATGCCCGATGGCGGCAATCCGGCTCGATCCGCCGCTCTGGCCGAACTCTCGGTGCTGATGCATCAACGCCTGACCGGCCCCGAGATGGCGGACTGGTTTGCTGCCGCCGCCGAAGAGTCGTTGAGCGCCAGCCAGCAGATCAGCCTCGGCGAGATGCGTCGGCAGTGGCAACAGGCGACTGTGCTGCCCGAGGCGCTGGTCCAGGCCAAATCTCTGGCCGGCTCCCGCTGTGAACATGCCTGGCGCGAGCAGCGCAAACAGAACGACTGGCAGGGATTTCTCGGCAACTTCCGCGAGGTCGTGGCCTTGTCCCGGGAAGAGGCGCAGATCCGTGCCGCCGCCACCGGCTTGCGCCCCTATGACAGCCTGCTCGACTTGTACGAGCCGGGCATGAACAGCGCCCGTCTCGACACCCTGTTCGGCGATCTCAAGAGCTGGTTGCCCAACCTCATCCAGCAAGTAACCGAGCGCCAGCAGCACGAAACCCTGATCCAGCCCCAAGGCCCCTTCCCGACCGCCAAACAGGCCGAACTGGGCAAGCAGGTGATGCAACTGCTGGGCTTTGATTTCAATCGCGGACGTCAGGATGTCAGCGTGCATCCCTTCTGCGGCGGCGTGCCCAGCGATGTGCGCATCACCACCCGCTATGATGAGGCCGATTTTACCCAGAGCCTGATGGGCATCATCCACGAAACCGGCCATGCCCGTTATGAACAGGGGTTACCGCTGGATCGGCTGGCGCTGCCGGTCGGACAGGCGCGCTCCATGGGTATCCATGAGAGTCAGAGTCTGTTCTTCGAGATGCAGATGGCTCGCCATCCGGCCTTTATGGCCCGACTCTCGCCGCTGGTCAGCCAGACCTTTGGCGCGCAAGCGGCCTTGAGCAGCGACAATCTGGCGCGCCTCTACACCCGGGTCGAGCCGGGCTTTATCCGGGTCGATGCCGACGAAGTCACCTATCCAACCCACGTCATGCTGCGCTATGAAGTAGAGCAGAAGCTGATTGAAGGAGCTCTCGAGGCGAAGGATATCCCCGAGCTGTGGAACCTGCGCATGACCGACTATCTGGGACTCAGCACCCTGGGCAATGATCGCAACGGTTGCATGCAGGATATCCACTGGACCGATGGCAGCTTCGGCTACTTCCCCAGTTACACGCTCGGCGCCATGTATGCCGCGCAATTTGCCGCCGCCCTGCAGCGGGAGCTGGGGGACTTTACCACTCTGCTCGGCAGCGCCGAGGGGCTGGCCCAGGTCTTTGGCTGGCTGCAACGCCACATCTGGCATCCGGCCAGCAGTCTGGGCACCGATGCCCTGGTCCAGGCCGCGACCGGTGAAGCCTTGAATGCCGTCCATTTCCGCCGACATCTCGAACAGCGGTATCTGGGCTAATCCCGAAGTGAAAAGCTGAGCATCCAGATAACGGATGCTTGGGTCAAAGAAGCTCAGATATGAGGACGGGCCACGGCGGTGGCCTGTGTGCTAAATCGCCGTTCCTAATAAAAGCTCACTCACCGCAGCGACTTAGGTAGCGCTAAGCTGACCCTCTGCGCCAGGGATGGCGCAGCGGAGCGCCCATGGACGGGTTCACGGCGTGTCAGCGTGTGATACCTTGTCGAAGGCATCTTTAGGATCAGTCAGTTAGCAGGAGAATACCATGCAGCGTTACACCCGGATCCCCACTCCCTGCGGCCCCTTGCTGCTGGTGATCAACGAGCAGGGATTATGCCATGTGGATTTTTGCCACAGCCCGAATCCGGTGCCGGTAGAGGAGAGCTGGCAGCTCGATGAGGCGGCGCTGGCCCCCTATGCCGAGCAATTTAACGCTTACTTCGCGGGGCGGTTACAGACATTCGAGTTACCCCTGGCAGCCCGGGGCACCGAGTTCCAGCAGCAGGTGTGGCAGGCGCTGACCCGGATCCCCTATGGCCACACCCGTAGCTATGCCGATATCGCCGACATCATCGGCAATCCCAAGGCGGTGCGTGCAGTCGGAGCGGCCAACGGTCGCAATCCACTGGCGATTATCGTGCCCTGTCATCGGGTGATCGGGAGGGATGGCAGCCTCACCGGCTATGCTGGTGGGCTGGCCATTAAACAGTTTTTACTGAATCTGGAGCAAGCTGGCTAGCTGGCTCTATGCTCGATCAATTCCCGCAGCGCCTGGGGCAAGAGTGCGCGCAGGCGACGGGTCAGAGCCTGCTCATGGCGCTGCCAGAGAATGCCCAGATAGATGATGGCAAAACCGGCCAGGGTCATCACAAACGGGAACAGCAGGCTATCTTCGAACACGTCATAGGCCAGATGGCCGATATACGCGCAGATGCCGAAGGCAGCAAAGATCGCAAAGGCGCGGCGCGCCAGTATGGCCCCCAGCAGCAGTAAGCCCAGATTGATGCACAGGTAGATAAACTTGTTCCACTCGCTGTCGGAACTCATGCTGGAGAGCCCCCCCCAGAAGGCCATCAGACCGAACAGGTAGAGCCAGAAGGCGTAATCCCGGGTATGACGGGTGCGAATATCCACCCAGAAGCCCAGCAGCATGATCAGCAGACCGCTATACACCGAGACCCACTTGCGCAGCAGCCAGTCATAATCCTCGTGGCCGAACAGGAAGGGGGTCAAGTCCATGCTCATGTACCAGAGAGTGACCGCAATCGGCATCACCAAAAACGGCAAACGGTAACGCCACAGCAAGACGGCACCTGCCGCCAGTGTGGCCAGCTCCATCATGATCCAGCGCCAGTCGATGTAGCGGTGATAGTCGCGATACTCCATCTCGCCGCTCCACTGCCCACACAGTTGTTGCACGCCGTACACCAGCAATGGCGTCAGCGCCAGCACGAAGGTGGCACAGATCCCCGCCGGGATTGGCAACTGGCGCTGGAGTAGATTCTCGGTGACCGCCAGGCCGGCAACCGCATAGATAAGGCAGATGACCACCAGGCCGCTGCCACCAAACTGCTCCCAACCCAGGGTCATGAACAGCGTCATGGCACCGATGGCCAATAGGCCGCCGAAGTAATAGAGCAGATGGCTGGCACGAAATCCCGGCCGATCGGCATTGGCGTGCTGCAAAAACGTCCACAGCGGTTCGATTTGTTCGGCCTGCAGCAACCCCTGTTGCTCGGCCTGATGGAGCATGTGGCGATCCAGATGCATGGCAGACTCCCGTAATGTCGTGGCCATCAGGCTACTGGCTTTCAACCGCACGCCCTAGCGGCATGGCACGACTTTCCGGCGGTGGATCACAGTCCCGGCGCTGCAGTCATGGCGCTAGATAGCCACCATCGCGATGGCTTAACGCTTGCCGGTCTTCAGGCTACCCAGCACATGCATCTCGCAGCGCTTGCAATCAAAGCGCAGCCGGAAGGTATCCGGCCCTATGGTCAGCTGCAGCGAGTCCGGTTTAAAGCCCGGCCCCTGCTCTTTCGGGCACTGGTTGAAGCTGTAGCGCAGGCAGTGCTTGGTGATCATCAAGGAGACTTCATCCTCCTCCTGATTGCACTCGTAGGCTGGCGCCATCTGCTCGACACCGTGAGCGGTAAAGAAGGCTGCAGCCGCCGCGTTATAGACATTGCCCAGATAGCTCAGTGTCGTGGTGCCCACCAGGGGCACCGGCAGTTGGATCGGTGCTCTGGCCGGGCGTTGGTAGCCCGCCAGGCGCGCCGCTTCCAGTGCCGCAATCCCCTCACGGCGCAACTGGTTGAGCATGCCGACCGGAATAAACCAGGGCTCGCTCACCTCCAGCGCCACCTGCGTGGCATAAAAATCGGTGGTGCCCAGTTTGGCCAACTGCTCGCGCAGTGTGGTGACGGCGCGCTCGGGATCCTTGGGCGGCTGTTTTTCCAGCACCAGCTCGGCCCGGGCTGAAACACCCGCTTCATCCACCAGCTGCAGGGCCACACCGCTCGGGGTGTCGAGCAAGGTCAGCGCCACGCCAATTCGCCGCTCGGCCGAGGGCTTGGCCAGCAGGGCGGCAAACGCCTGATCATGATTACGAAACAGCGCCATCCCCAGTTTGAGTCCAGCTACCGGTTCGGCCAGATAGAGACGGTTCCCCTCGGCCCGATTGACCCGCACCCCGGTCAGGGTCCGATTCGGCGCGTAGAAGGTCAAACCATCGCCGTTATGGAATTCGACGCCGGCCGGTACCTGCCCCAGGCTCAGCCAGTGAGTACCGGGCTTGCCCTGACTACCAGAATCTTGCAGCACACCCACCGGCTCACCGGCATATTTGGGGCTCAGGAACGAGGTGATCTCCGGCTGGCGGCCATGGAGGAAGTAATCGGTACTGCCGCGGTTGAAGCTCTTTTGCGGATCCGGCGTAAAGCTGAAGGTGGAGCGCCCGACCGAGGCACGCACCAGCTCCGGGCGCTCCAGCAAGATGCTATCCAGCTCGCGGCGATACCAAGCGGTGATGTTCTTGACGTAGTCGAGTCCCTTCAGGCGCCCCTCAATCTTCAGTGAGCGCACGCCGGCGTCAATCAACTCTCGCAGATTGTGGGTCTGGTTCATATCCTTGAGGGAGAGCAGATGACTGCTCTGGGCCAGCACCTCGCCATCGGTCTGCTTCTCTAGCGTGCAGGGCAGACGGCAGATCTGGGCGCACTCCCCCCGATTAGCGCTGCGTCCGGTCATGGCATGGCTGATATAGCACTGGCCGCTGTAACTGACGCACAGGGCACCATGAATGAAAAACTCCAGCGCCACGCCGCTACTGGCCGAGATCTCGCGGATCTGCTCCAGCGACAACTCGCGGGCCAGCACCACCTGGGAGAAGCCCACCTGTTCGAGAAAGCGCACCTTCTGCGACGTACGGTTATCGGTCTGGGTACTGGCATGCAGCGCGATCGGTGGCAGATCCAGCTGCAGCAACCCCATGTCCTGCACGATCAGGGCATCGGCTCCGGCGGTATACAACTGGTGGGTCAAGCGTTCGGCGTCGGCCAGCTCGTCATCTTTCAAGATGGTATTGAAGGCGACATAAACCCGGGCCCCGAAGCGATGGGCATAGCGGCACAGCTGCTCGATATCCGCCACGCTATTGCCAGCCGCCGCCCGGGCACCAAAGGTCGGGCCGCCGATATAGAGGGCATCGGCACCGTGACGAATGGCTTCCATGCCAGATTCCAGATTTTTGGCCGGAGCCAGCAGCTCCAGGGGATGGCGATTGGGGGTCATAAGCAACAACCTGCAAAGCGTGGGGAGTGAAAAACGGCGCCGAGTATAGCAGCGCCGGGAGTGGGTTCTTTTGATCCGGCCCCCGATCCCCGTCAACTCGCAGGAGCGACAGCCGGATGCGCAGCTTAAGGGTCTGGGTTCTGCTTGGCGCGCATGATGTTGATGATCTCCACATCGGTATCCAGCATCCCCTGCCGGGACAAACGGCCGAGATTGGCGATGGTCTCATCCACGGTACTGGCGACAATGCCTTCACTCTGGGTCACTCCCAGATTGTTCACGGCCATTAAAGAGGCCTTGATGGCCGTCGAGGTCGAAGTCGAGACCTTCATCGAACAGGCACTGCCCGCGCCATCGCAGATGATGCCCGAGACATCACCAATCATATTGTTGATGCAGTAGCCAATCTGCCGCTCATCACCACCCAGCAACCAGGTGATCGCAGCCCCCGCCCCCATGGCTGCGGTACTGGCGGCACACAGCGCCGATAACTTGTTCTGATAGGTCTTGATGTAGATGGCCACCAGATGGCTCATCGCCAGCGCTCGGGTCAAGGCCTCCTCGGAGCTGCCCAGAAACCGGGCTGCCGCCACCACCGGCATGGTCGCGGCTATGCCCTGGTTGCCGGAGCCGGAGTTGGACATGGCCGGCAGCATGGCGCCATCCATCCGCGCATCGGAAGCCGCCGAGGTCAGACGCATGGCCAAGGTCATCAAATCGTCGGATAGCAGTCGACGCTCCACCTGCTCGGTCAGGATCTTGCCAATCTGCAAGCCATAACCACGTAGTCCCTCATCGCTGAGCGCCTGATTCATCACAGCCGCATCGCGAATAAACCCGATCTCGGACAGCGGTACCTGCAAGGCAAATTCGACGATAGCCTGCAGAGTCATCACCGAACTGCCGGCGGTTTTGATCGACACTGCCGGAGCACTCGATTGTCGCTGCAACTCCTGACCATCCAGCTCCAGCAGGGTGATCCGAGTATGATCGGTACAGATCACCACCCGAGCCTCATGCCCGCCGCCCTGCGCCACCACCTCGGCATACAGCACCTCGGGCACCGCTTTGACATCCACCCGTACCTGCGGCAGCAACTGCTTGGCGATTTCCAGTTGCTGGGGTGTCAGCTGTTTAAGCACTTCCAGGCCCGCATTCGGATCGCCGCCGATGGCACCGACAGCAGCAGCAATCGCTAATCCGGTCATGCCGGTCCCGGGCACACCGACCCCCATGCCGTTTTTAAACAGATTGCCACTGACCCAGACCTGCAGCTGTTCGGGCGCACAGCCCAGCAACTGCCGGCAGTTGGCCGCAGCCAACGCCACCGACATGGGTTCGGTACACCCCAGAGCAGGCACGACATCACGGCGCAGAATATGAATAAATTCAGCCCAAGCGCTGGGCAAGTTTGCTTCGGAGCCAGTAGAAGGGGATGGCATCATGATAGGGACTTCTCTTGAGAGTCGGCGGTCTGTGCCGCCTTATGATTACGAATATGCAGATAGACGGTATGGCGGGAAATGGCCAACCGCTCGGCGACGCGATGGGCCGCTTCCTTGATTTCAAACAGCCCCCGATCATACAAGGTGGTAATGATGGCCTTGTTGCGCGCCGATGCCGGCAAGCGGGTGTCGGCATCCACCTTGGCCATCACCTGTGCCACCAGATCGTCCACCGAGTTGGCAAAACTCTCGTTTTCCAACACCACTGGCACAGTATTGAGCGAATTGGCCATCACAGGCATCGACAACGCCGCCAGCAGCGACGAGAGCGGTGCATCCAGACTGAAATTGACACACAACATGCCAATCGGTTGTTGCTGCCGGTTGCGAATAGTCATGGAGGCGGACTTGAGCAGTTGTCCCTGACGGTTGCGGGAAAAATAGCTGCGCCAGCTCACCTGATCTTGCGGACCTTGCTCTTGCGGACCCTGCTCTTGCGGATGAACCGTCGTCTGTCGCAGTTGCGCCAGGGCAAAGTCGGTGGCAGGAGCCCCGGCCTCACGACCGGTAATGTGGCCGTTGGCAATCTTGATCACCGAGGCATCCAGCTGATCAAAGGCGTGCAATACCACCTCGCAGCCGGTGCCGAGCAGGGACGCCAAGCCATCCACCAAAGGGACGAAATTGGCGATCAGATGGCGATCCTCATCGGTAAACGCAGCCGGTAATGGCAACACACTCACACTCCTCTCAATCCGCAGGTAACCGAGGTGCGGAGTGTATCCGCAGGCTCAACTTATGTTGAGTTTAAATTCGTAAAACCACACTAAAAATAGTGAAACCCACCATTCATACTCAAATGAAGTTGAGATACGACCATGTATGGCATTCGAGGAAAGAATGTTAGAAATTGATGCGGTGTGACCCGCAACAAACCGAGATGAATATCAGCGGCATCCCGAAAACTTAACCGGCGTGGCGCAGGTCATCGAAATAGCGGACTTTGAGTTCCGGAATGGCACAGGAGTCGTGAATGGTATCCAGCATGGCAGCCGGTTCATCCTGCATGGCTTCATGGCGCAGTTGTTCGCCCTGCACATAAAGGCGGTGCTTCTCCTGCGCCAACGGCGACAGGTTGTTCCACACCTCGGCATCAAACTGGAATTGCTTCAGAGTCAGTGGCTCAGGCTCCAGGCACTCCAGCAAACGCACGGAGGCCATGCCGCCTTGTGTCAGTTGGGCCGCCATGGCCAGTGCCCGATCCGCACTGCGAACATGAGCCTCGACCGGTTTGGCCTGGGGCAACTCGAAACGACGGCGCCAATCGATACTTGTGCTATCGACCGGGATGGCATCCGCGACCCAGGGTTGATCTTCCACATCGAGCGACAGCATGGCCAACAGCAGCGAAAACTCGGAACGACGCCCCTGGCTTATCGCCTGGTTCAGCGTCTGTCCGAGCTGTAGCTCGTCGACTAAATAGTGTTCGCGTAAGGCATGTGGGGTCATGGAGTAAAGTGTGAAAAATAGGCATCTAGTTGTTTATCGGCCAGTTTTGGTCTTGCTTTAACAAAAAGATTTAAATTCGGGGCTTCACTTCCAAAGAGAATCTGATACTATGCGCCCGCACTTGTGGAGGGGTTCCCGAGCGGCCAAAGGGATCAGACTGTAAATCTGACGGCTCTGCCTTCGAAGGTTCGAATCCTTCTCCCTCCACCATTAAGTGCACGAAATTAAGAGGTTCTCCCGTGGAGGGGTTCCCGAGCGGCCAAAGGGATCAGACTGTAAATCTGACGGCTCTGCCTTCGAAGGTTCGAATCCTTCTCCCTCCACCATTCCTCTTGAGTTCACATAGCGTTACCAAGGTTATCCCGTGGAGGGGTTCCCGAGCGGCCAAAGGGATCAGACTGTAAATCTGACGGCTCTGCCTTCGAAGGTTCGAATCCTTCTCCCTCCACCATTTCTCTTCAGTTCACACAGCGTTACCAAGGTTATCCCGTGGAGGGGTTCCCGAGCGGCCAAAGGGATCAGACTGTAAATCTGACGGCTCTGCCTGGCGCTGTTCCCTTTACGTGTTGGGGCAATCTATACTTGCAGTAAGTTCGCTGGACTGAGGTGCCCGCTATGGATACCAACC